>NZ_JBGCUS010000004.1 GCF_041415945.1 Ancylobacter sp. IITR112
GTGACCGAGCATCAGCCACGCCTCGTCGAGCACGATCAGGCTCGGCGCGCCGGTTAGCCGCTTCTCGATCCGGCGGAACAGATAGAGCAGCACGGGCACGAGGCTGCGCTCGCCCATGTTCATCAGCTGCTCGATCTCGAAGGTCTGGAAGGTGCGCAGTGACAGCCCGTCGCTTTCCGCATCGAGCAGCTGACCCATCGGCCCGTCGACCGTGTAGTGATGCAGCGCTTCCTTGATTTCCCTCATCTGCACGCCCGACACGAAATCGGAGAGCGAGCGCCCATTCGCCGACGCCATCAGGCCGATCTGGCGCGAGATGGCATTGCGATGATCGGGCGTGATCGTCACACCCTGAAGCGCTACCAGCGTCTCGATCCATTCGGAGGCCCAGGCCCGATCGCCGTCCGTGCCGAGCTCGGAAAGCGGGCAGAAGGCGAGCGTCGGGGAGCCATCGCCGTCGCTCTCTCCGATCTCGTAGTGATCGCCGGCGGCGGCCAAGGTGACCGGCAGCATGGAGCGGCCCTTGTCGAAGGCGAAGATCTGCGCCTGCGCGTAGCGACGGAATTGCGCGGCGATCAGGGCCAGCAACGTCGACTTGCCAGAGCCAGTCGGTCCGAAGATCAAGGTGTGGCCGACATCGTCGACATGGAGGTTCAGGCGAAACGGCGTCGAGCCGCTCGCCACGAGCATGAGCGGCGGCGAGCCTGGCGGATAGTAGGGGCAAGGCGCCGTCGGGGCGCCCGACCACACCGAATTGAGCGGGACCAGGTCGGCGAGGTTGCGGGTGTTGATCAGCGGCTCGCGGATGTTCGCGTACCAGTTGCCGGGCAGGCTGCCGAGGAAGGCTTCCGTCGCGTTGATGGTCTCGATCCGCGCGCCGAAGCCCTCGGCCTGGACGAGCCGGCGGACGGCTTCCGCCTTCTCGCGCAGCCGGGCCTCGTTGTCGTCGAACAGCACGATCACCGGGGTGTAGTAGCCATAGGCGACCAGCTGCGACGAAGCCTGGGCGATGGCGTCCTCGGTCTCCGCCACCATCGCCATGGCGTCCTGGTCGACGGAGCGTGACTGCGTCTGGAAGAGCTGGTCGAAGAACGGCCTGACCTTCTGTTGCCACTTCTTGCGCGTGCGCTCGAGGCGCGCGCGGGCCTCCTGGTCATCGAGGAAGATGAAGCGCGACGACCAGCGATAGGTGAGCGGCATCAGGTCGAGCGAATTCAGAATGCCGGGCCAGCTCTCAGCCGGAAGCCCATCGATGCCGACAATCGCGAGGTAGTGGCTGTCGACCATCGGCGTGAGGCCGTGGCTGAACTCGGCCGTCGCGAGCCAGTCGAGATACATCGGGATTTCGGGAAGCCGGACGGGATGGTTCTCGCCGGTGATGCAGAAGCGGATGAACTGGAACAGCTCGTCATAGCGCGCGGTCTGAAAGCCGCCGCGCTCCTCGACCGTGCGCGTCACCATGCGACGGATCGACAGCACATTACCGAGATACTGCTCGACCTCGCGGATCGAGGTCAGGAAGCTGTCGAGGACGGTGTCGGCATAGCGCGCAGCGCGGCTTTCGCTGTCGGAATAGACGTAGCGGGCAAGCCCGGAACGCCGCCGCTCCGGCGGCCGCCAGGTGAGGATCAGCGCATGGCGGCTCTCGAAATGTCCCCTGCCCTCCTGAAAATGCGCGCGCCGTTCGTCGTCGATGGCGCGCGTGACCGCATCGGGAAAATGGCACTCCTCGCGAGCAGGATAGTCCGATGTGGCAACCCGCACCGCCTCGACCTGGATCATCCAGCCGGTGCCGAGCCGGGACAGGATCGCGTTGATCTGCCGGGACACCTCGTTGCGCTCCGCATCCGTCGAGCTCTCGGAGTCAGGCCCGGCAAAGTACCAGCCCGCCATGAGCGACCCATCCTTGAGAAGGATGACGCCGTTCGCCACGATCGCGGCGTAGGGCACAAGATCCGAGAAGGACGGGCCGGAATGGCGGAAGGAGCGTATCGCCACCATGGCCGGTCCTCAGAAACGCCGCCAGGGCGTCGACGTCGGGCGATAGTACGGCCGGTAGCCGACATGGCGGGCGTAGACGCGCCGCATCATCGGGTCCGCTTTCGCCATCATCCGCAGCGCCGCCACTACCACGATCCAAACCGCGACCCCGAACAGCGCGGAATAGGGCGTCAGCACGACGAAGATCAGGATGGCCGCTGCAAGGCCCGTCAGCAGCACGAGCTCGCGGTCGGCGCCGAGGAGAAGGTTCGGGCGCGACAGCGCCCGATGGATGCGCGAGCGGTCGAGGTTCGATCCCGGTTCAGCCACGACCGCCCTCCCCTGCCCGCTCGATCAAGGGCGAGGACGCGACGTCGCCGATCGAGGCGCCGCTCGCGCCGAACAGCGCAACGATCTGAGTGGCTCCGAGAAGGATGCCGGCGACGAGCACGACATACATGAGGCGCCGCGCGAAATCGTTGAGCTCGCCACCAAAGATCAGCATTCCGCCGGCGACCGCGACCGCTGCCAAAGCGATGAAGCCGGCGACTGGCCCGGTGATCGACTGCTGGATCTGCTGCAGCGGGCCTTCCCATGGCAAGCTGCCGCCGCCCGAGGCGAACGCTGGCTCGGAAAACACCAGCCCAAGCGCCAGTGCCGCGAGCGCAAGCCTGCACAGACGTTCATGCGACATGGCGTTCCTCCTTCGGCGAATAGGATTCCGTGCGATAGTGGCCATTGACGAAGCTCTCGACGTGCAGGACATCGCGGACGACGCGGCCTTTCGGCGTGCGCTCGATCGAGACGATGAGGTCCACGGCCTCGCCGATGACTTCGTGCATCGGCTGCTGGCTCGCCTCGGCTGTGAGCTGCTCAAGGCGCCGCAGCGCGGATTCCGCCGTATTGGAATGGATCGTCGTCACGCCGCCGGGATGGCCGGTGTTCCATGCCTTGAGCAATGTGAGCGCGGCGCCGTCGCGGACCTCGCCGACGACGATGCGATCGGGACGCAAGCGCATGGTGCTTTTCAGCAGCCGGCCCATGTCGATCGAGTCGCTGGTGTGCAGCGCGACCACATTCTCCGCTGCGCACTGGATTTCCGCCGTGTCTTCCAGGATCAGGATCCGATCGTCCGGCGCCGACTCGACGACCTCGGCGATGACCGCGTTGGCGAGCGTGGTCTTGCCCGACCCGGTGCCGCCTGAGATGACGATGTTCATCCGCGAGGTGATTGCGTTGCGGATCACGCAGGCCTGATGGTCCGTCATGATCTTCGCCGCGACATAGTCGTCGAGCGGGATGAGCCGCGACGCGCGACGCCGGATGGTGAAGGCCGGCGCGGCGACCACCGGCGGCAGGAGACCCTCGAAGCGGTGGCCGCCGATCGGCAGCTCGCCCGACACGATCGGGCGATCCTCGTCGGCCTCGGAATGCAGTGCATGCGCCACGCTGCCGATGACGATCTCGGCGGTGGCGGCGTTCATCTGCCCGGCAGGCGCCACGCCATGGCCGAGGCGCTCGATGAAGAGGCGCCCGTCGGGGTTGAGCATAATCTCGACGACGGTGGCGTCATCGAGGGCGAAGCAGAGCTGATCGCCGAGCGCCTCTTGCAGTTTGCGGACCAGGCGCGGATGGGAACGAAGCTGGGCCATGGCCGTCCTCCTAGCTCACGCCGCGCGCAGCTGCGGGCAGAAGGTCGAGAAATACGAGGCGGGCCGGACGCGCTCGAAGCTGCGCCGGTCGGCGGGCAGGATGCCGGCGACGGCGGTCGTCTCCCCGATCCTCCGCGGTTCCCCTAGCCGCTTCATTGGCCAACCGGCGCGGTTGAGGATGCGTTCGACGCGAAGGTCGGTACCGGTGACGATTTCGCGATAGCCGTTCACCATCGCCCATTCGATGATCGCGGCGAACATGGTGAGCGTCGCGTCATGCAGCGAACCCCCTGCCCTGCCCTCGCCCAGCGCCGTATCGACGCAAAAGCGAGAGCTCTCGATCATGAAAGGATTCGGCTTGTACAGGCCGGAGGTCGCAAGGTCCGGGAAGAGCACGTCCATCATGGTCGGCCCGTTCGCCGGCAGCAGCCTCGCGCAGCCGATGACCTGCGAGCTCGAGGAAAGCGCGACGATGTACGTCGGCGAGAAGCCGTCGAACTGGTCGCTCTCGCGACCGTCCCGCACGTCGACCGCCCAGCCTAATCGCTCCTTAAAGACGCGGGCACGAAGTCGATGCATGGAATCGACGAGATCAGCAAAGTCATCATGCGTTTCGGCAGGAATAGCCAGTGCCCGCATCAGTATTGCTCCGATTCGAGTGTGTTCGGAGATAGGAGGCACGTTTGCGCAGATGGCCGCGACTAGCGAAATTATGAGTGCGACTCGACGGAAGCTGCGCTGAGTCGCCCTGAGAACGAGGAAATCGAGGGCGAGAAGCGTCCAAAATCGGACTTCCAGCACTAATAGATTTACTAGTCGCTACACTTGGTGCCGGAGCTGCGCGGCCGGCTAAATAACTGATTCAACGCGATAAAGTGGCGGGAAAGGAGGGCCGGTGAGGTCTCGCGTTAACGAGCCGTTAACCTTAAAGCGCTGGACGCATCCGCAGAATCGTGGCCTAGCTGTTGTCGGGCAAAGGCCGATAAGTCGCACTTAGGCCGACAATAAGGACTGGAATCGACAATGGCTGTGCAAGCCGCAATCAGCATGCAGAGCGAAGACCCGGCGGACAAGATCGTTCGGCACGCTGGCCTGCTTTCGGAACACCTGCAGGCGCGGCGCCAGCAGATGTACCCGCCGGACGCACAGAAGAGCCTCAGAACCTTCATGATCCATGAGGTGTCTCGGCTGACGTCGATTCCTGAGTCGACCTTGAAGCTGATGTCGAACGAGGGAAAAGGCCCGGTCCCTGCCCGCCTGGAAAACAATCATCGCGTCTATACGCTGGCGCAGATCAACGAGCTTCGTGAGCTGTTTGCTGCCCAGCGGCCGGCTGAGGCTTTGAGATTTTTACCGCATCGCCGCGAGGGCGAGCACCTGCAAATTTTGGCGGTCGCGAATTTCAAGGGTGGCAGCGCTAAGACGACAACGAGTGCGCATCTCGCGCATTACCTCGCGCTTCATGGCTATCGCGTCCTGGCGATTGATCTCGACCCCCAAGCGTCGCTATCCGCAATGTTCGGCGCGCAGCCGGAAATGGACGTTCGGCAAAATGAGACGATCTATGCGGCTCTGAGATACGACGAGGAGCGTCGTCCAATCTCCGAGATAGTCAGGCCAACGTACTTCACCGGTATCGATCTGATCCCCGGGAATATCGAGGTCATGGAGTATGAGCATGAGACGCCTCGGTTCCTGTCGCAGCAGCGGCGGGCCGGCGATGACAGCATCTTTTTCGAGCGGTTGCGTCTCGCCCTGGCCGACGTTGAGGATCGGTACGACGTCGTCATTCTGGATACCCCCCCTTCCCTCGGCTTTCTGACGCTAGGCGCGATTTACGCCGCGACGGGCCTACTCGTCACGGTTCATCCTGCGATGCTCGACGTCATGTCGATGAGCCAATTCCTTCTCATGATGGGCGATCTGATTTCGGTAATTCGAGATGCCGGCGCGACAATGAAGCAGGATTTCCTGCGCTATGTCGTGACGCGGCACGATCCCATGGATCATTCGCAGGTCCATGTTGTCTCGATGCTGCGCCATCTTTTCACGGAAGATGTGTTGACGTCGACGGCCATTGAGAGCGCGGCAATCGAAACGGCCGGCTTGGCGAAGCGCACGCTCTATGAGCTTGAATCCGGCAATATCTCGGCAACGACCGCGAAGCGTGCCCGTGAGTCGATCGACGCCGTCAATGACCAAATCCTCGGTCTGATCAAGCAGAGCTGGGGGCGCAGCTGATGGCGAAGCGCTCGGCCGGCAAATCGATTCTCGCAAACTTCGGCGCCTTCTCCCAGCCGGAGGCGGAAGCTCCAGATCCGTCTGGTCCGAAGGATTCACCGGCGCCGCCGGTGCAACCGGTCGCGCGCGTCGGCGCGGGGGTAATTGGTGCAACACAGCGATCGCTGACGGAGCTGCGAGAAGAGCGCGACAATCTGCGTGCGCTTGTCGAGGCCGGTGGCGGCTCGGAACTCGATCCGAATTTGATCGATCCGTCGCCGTTTCCGGACCGGCTACCGGATGACAACGAGACCCCCTTCGAAGCGCTGAAGAAGCTGATCCAGGATGAAGGCCAAAAGGTCCCAATTCAGGTTCGACGGCATCCAGCCTCGGACGGCCGCTACCAAGTAGTCTACGGGCATCGCCGCTGGCGAGCGGCATCGGAGCTTGGCATCAAGGTCAAAGCGACGATTCTGTCGTTGTCCGACAGCGAGCTTGTTGTGGCGCAAGGCATCGAGAATGCCTCGCGGCAAGACCTCAGCTGGATCGAGCGCGCATTGTTCGCGTGGCGGATGGATGCGGCCGGCATAAAGGCACGGGATATTCGGGCGGCGTTGTCGATCGATGATCCTGAATTGGCGCGCATGAGATCCGTTTGCCGCGCGATTCCGGTGGACGTGATCGAGGCGATCGGCCGCGCGCCGAAAGTCGGGCGGCCACGGTGGATATCGTTGGCGTCGGCCCTTGGCGAAGACCCATCGGCACTGGCTCGGGTTCGGGAAACCTTGTCAGCTGACAAGGTTTCGGGACAGCCGTCTGATGAGCGGTTCAAGCACGCCCTCGCTGCGCTGAAGAAGCCTGCGAGCCGAACGCGGACCCAGGTGGAGATGAAGGCCCCGTCGGGACAGATTGTCGGTAAGGCGACCTTCTCCACGGGCGATATCAAGCTTGCGGTCGCCACAGAGTATGCGCCGGCGTTCAGCGATTTCGTCGAGGAGGAGCTGCCGGCGCTTCTGGAGCGCTTTTTCGCTCGCGAGGGCGGAGGATGATTTCAGAGCGGAGTGAAAACCTTGTCAGCTGACAAGGTTTCAGCGACGCGCTGGGAAGGGTGAAGGCCTCGGCCTCACCGGACAGGTGCAACAAACGAAGAGGTAGCATGCGGTAAAAAGAAAGGCCCCCGAAACAGCGTCCCGGAAGCCTCTCTCGTTCGTTTGGCGACAACGAGAATCTCACTTCCGCGAATCACAGTCAAGAGTCTCCGAGAGGAGATTGGGCGCCGTTTTGGTGAGCGCTTTCGCTTTGCCTAAAAGCTGAAGGGCAGAACCATGACGGAATACATTGCGACGACGCCCTTTGGGCGGCGAACGATGACACTTGGCCAAATTGCAAGCCAGGTGAAGGCACGCACGGCACCGAAGGATGCCGTCGTTCATAAGTGGCAGACCTTCCAACATATCCGTGAGGCCCGCGACCTCATTGGAGCGACGGATCGCGCGCTTGCGATCCTGAATGCGCTACTGTCGTTCCATCAGGAGACGGCGCTTACGGGCGATGCCGACATCGTCGTGTGGCCGTCGAACGAACAGCTTATGGCCCGCGCCAACGGTATGCCGCCCACAACCCTTCGCCGGCATCTCGCCGTGCTTGTCGAGTGCGGGCTGATCATTCGGCGGGATAGCCCGAACGGGAAGCGCTATGCCCGGAAGGGGCGGGGAGGCCAGATCGAGCAGGCCTACGGCTTCGATCTCTCGCCGATCGTCGCGCGCGCGGCCGAATTCAAGGACCTGGCGGAAGCTGTGCAGGCCGAGAAGCGCGCCTTCCGCGTCGCCAAGGAGCGGCTGACGCTCTTGCGCCGGGATATCGTCAAGATGATCGACACCGGCATCGAGGAAAGTGTGCCGGGCAACTGGGGCAGGGTGCAGCAGAGCTACCAGGCGGTAATGAACCGTTTACCACGTTCTGCGCCGCGCCAGCTGCTGGAGAGCATCTGCGAGGAGCTCGAGGCCCTCTGGCGAGATATCCGTGACGTCCTGGAATCGTTTGCAGATTCACAAAATACGGACGCCAATGAGTCCCAATCCGGTCGCCACATACAGAATTCAAATCCAGACTCCCTTTATGAATCTGAAAATGACAATCGAGATAAGAAAGAAGCGGGCGGCAGCGCCGAGGAAAACGACAAGCTGCGGAGCTTGCCGAGGCGTGATCTGCCTTTGGGGATCGTGCTGGACGCCTGCTCGAACCTGCGTGAGCTGGCCCAGGGCGGCGAAATCCGCCACTGGCGCGATTTTCTGGCCGCCGCGGAGCTTGCCCGGCCGATGCTGGGGATCAGTCCGAGCGCTTGGCGGGAGGCCCGCGAAGTCCTTGGGGAGCAACAGGCCGGAATTACGCTGGCGGCGATCTATCAGCGCGCCGACCAGATCAACAGCGCCGGCGGTTACTTGCGCAGCCTGACGGAGCGGGCTCGGGACGGCAAGTTCTCGACCTGGCCGATGATCATGGCGTTGCTGCGCGCGAAGCTTGATGCCTCGAAGCCGCCCGCGGCCCGGCCCGAAACCGCCGACTATGCCAGCGAGCCGCGACAACAGGGTAGTTCCGGCGGGGTCCAGGCGAGCTCCGAGCTCCGGAAGCTTCTGGAGAAGCGGCCGAAGGATCCAGGCCCTGGGTGGGAATGACTCTGTCAGCGGACACGACTCAGCTAGGCTTTTCAGGAGAATGCGAAAGGGGAGGGCGGTTTGAGCGGAAGTGCAACATCGGTTGGCGCCGCGATCGCGGCGGCCTTGGATCGCGCCGAGCAATTGCGCAGCCTCGGCAATCGCCCGGCTCGCGTTCGGATCATGACGATCTTTGGGGATGATCGCTCGGGTTTGACCATTCACGCCAGCATAAGGTCCAACAGCCCAGCGGAGCTCCGTGCGCAGCACGGGCTCGGAGTGAGGTGCATTCCGTGGGAGGAGCTCGACGCCCGCGCAGGCGAGCTCGTCGGCCTGGTCGACGCCGCAGTCGGAGAGGTGACGCTCGCGGTGAAGAACGCCCCTCAGGCCGACCGCCCAAGCCGGTCACAATGTGATGTCGAGATCGATAAATTCGGCAGCCTGATCGATCAACTCGGCCGTACCCTCACGCACTCGGCGATGGCCGTTCTGAAGGACAATCGGAACCCGACAATGCCACGGGATCTGGGAAGCGAAGCCACCATGGTTGCCGCGCTCAAGCTCGCGGCATTGGCAGCCTTCACCGCGAACGTCAGCGCGAGCGACGCCCAGGATGAGCTGCGCCTGGCGACCGGTGACGTGATGAGCAAGGCGAGTGCTTCGCCGGAGCTCTCCGGACGGCCGCCGCTGAATTCCTGAGCGGGAAGGGCGGGATCAGAGGCCGGCGGCCTTGGTGAGGTTCACCCGGAAGCGGTCACGCCGGCGTTGGTAGCGGCGGGTCATTTCCGCACTCGCGTGACCGAGCTGCTTCTGGACGTAGCGCTCGTCAACTTCGGCCGAAGAGGCGAGACCGGCGCGCAACGAATGGCCGGCGAATTTCTGCTCCCGCTCGCCCTCCGTGAGGTCGCCTCTGACCCCGGCGGCGAGCGCGGTCCGCTTGACCAGGCGAGCCACCTGCTTATCGGTCAGCCTGTCTGGGCCGACGTTCTTGCCTTGTCCGGTCACGCGCCGAAAGAGGGGGCCGTGACCGATCTTCGCCAGCTTCAGCCAGGTTTCGAGGGCCGCGACAGGGCAGGTCGCGTCCGACGAGCCGCGACCGATCTCGACCTCGCGCCAACCGTTCTTGCCGCGCAGCGTGACGATCATGCCCTTCTTGAGCACCTCGATCCATCCGCCCCCGTCCTCGGTATCATCGCGATGGAGGTCGAGGCCGACGACCTCGGATCGGCGCAGGCCGCCGGCAAAGCCCAGCAGCAGCATGGCGCGGTCGCGCAGGCCTCGCAGCGTGGCACGATCGAGCGTCTCGATCATGGCGATGACGTTCTCGGGCAGGACCGCCTCCTTTTGGCGCGGCGGGGCGGCATGGGTGTTGCGGATGCCGGCGAGAACGGTCGCGATATGCCGATCGCTGCGATCGAGCGGCGTGCCACGCTGCGTATAGCTCCACGCCAGCGCCGATAAGCGCCGTTCGATCGTCGAGACGGCATTCGGCTTGCGGTCGGCAGTCGCGGCCCCGGAGGCGCAGGCGGTGATGTAGAGGCCGACGACCTGAGGGGAGGGCGGGAACATCTCGAGCCCCTGGCGCCGGCACCACCCCGAGAAGTGCCGCCAATCGGAACCGTAAGCCTTGCGGGTGTTCGCCGAGCTCGCAGCATCGACATACTCGCGGGCGCGGTCGGCGAGCTTCTCGAGGTGAACCGGTAGCGTGGAGGACGACGCTGCGTCGGCAACAGTCGGGAGAGGGGAGGGGGAGTTCCGGTCGACCCGGTTGTCTTCGCCGATTGGCCCTGCGGTCATCAATTTACCTCCGTGGGGCACAACTGTTAGTGGTGACTGTTCATGACGATACAATCCGCTTTCGGGAGTCACCCAACATGGACACGCGCCGCTATGAATTGGTGTTCGACGCCGAATTCTCCCTCGTCTACCTCGTGGGCGAACCGCCTGAAGCGGGCACGTTGCCGGCCGAGCTGACCTATGCCGAAAGCCTGCGCATGTTCGGTTCTCGCGACGGCGCCGTGACGATCTTCACGGCGCGGGAATGGGACGTCCCGTTCACCGTCGAGATCTCCAAGAGCGCGCCATCCGAGGATTTTGACAGCTGGGAGCACGTTGTCGAAGCGGCGATCCGCGTCGGCGCAGACGGCTTGCGTCTCGGAAGCGACGGGGTCTCCGAACTCAAGGAGGCGAAGCGCTTCGACCTTGAGCCCGGCTCCTATCGGGTCCGCGTCTCCTACGGCGGCTTGAGGGTGATGGAGGAAGGGGAAGCCGAGGTCGACGATGATCGCTATCGGATTCAGCTTTGGCCCGGCCCGCCAAGCGAACCCGCGGTGCTGAAGCAGATGGACCCGGCGATCGCGGCATCGATGCCGTACCCGGAGATGCATGGTCACTTCGTGGAACGCGGCCTTATCCCGAAGGCCTAGCGTCGCTGACCTCGCGTTGCGATGTCCGCCGGCCGAGAGCACCACGGCGACGCGCTCGCGGGACCTGATGACCACCCGGCGGTCCGGGCTCAGCGCCATCGTGCCGGCGTCCGGAAGATCGCTGTCATCGTCGGCCGAGGCGTCGCCGCCTTCCATCGCGTTCCGCCTTCCTTTTCCAGCATTCGGCGTCGCCGGAATGGCACGGGAATTCTGGCACTGCTGACGCGCAAATCGCGCCTCCTGTCGGACTACCGGGGTTGATGAGACTGGCGCCTGCGCAATTTCAATGCCTTGGCCGTGTCGTCATTATGAGACCGATTCAAGGTAATTGAGACTGGCGACGGTATTGAGTCGGTAGTTGTGAGACCAGCTTGCAGCCAGACGGCGAGGCTGTCCATGAACGATGATGGTATCGATCCTGAGGCCTGGGCGCAGGCGCGGCATCGCGCCGAGATCCTGTCGAAACTGTCGAAGCACCTTGGCGATGCGGAAGTCCGCGATGCCCTGAACGCGCTTGGCGTCAGCCGGGCAACCTTGTTTCGCTGGCTGAAGCGGTTCCGGCAGGATGACCGCACCAGCACGCTCCTACCGCGCCGGCGTGGCCCAAACGCTGGCATGCAGCCTCTGGATCCGGTGGTGCTCACGATCGTCGAGCAGCATTTCCGGATGCTCTATGCGACGCGCCGCAGGCCCACCCTGACGCGCTTTCAGCAGGAGGTTGCGGCGGACTGCCAGCTTCAAGGCCTGCAGCCGCCATCGATCCGCCGTCTCGGCCGGTGGCTGAAAATGAAAGATCAGGCCGATCTGATGCGCCGACGGGAGGGCGCCGGCAAATCGGAGGCGGTGTTTCTGGCGACGCCAGGCGGATTGGAGGCGGCGGCTCCGCTTGAAATCCTCCAGATCGACCACACCAAGGTCGACGTCACGGTCGTCGATCCGGTAACCCGATTGCCGATCGGCCGGCCGACGCTCACGCTGGCCGTCGACGTCAACACCCGCATGGTGATGGGCTTCTACCTGTCGCTGGAAGCGCCGTCCCTGGCAGCCGTGGCGTTGTGCCTGACCCATGCGGTGACGGACAAGACGGCCTGGCTGACCTCACGGGGGATCGTGGCGGAGTGGCCGGCGCACGGAATTCCTGGGACCATTCATGTCGACAACGGCGCCGAATTCCATGCGCGCGCCTTCGAACGCGCCTGCGGCGAGCATCGCATCGACCTGAGCTACCGTCCACCTGGCACGCCGCGTTTCGGCGGTCATATCGAGCGGCTGATCGGCACGATGATGGGTGCCGTTCACCTCATTCCGGGCTCGCATTTCTCGAACATCGACGAACGCGGCGACCTCGATCCGGAGGCCGAGGCGGTCATGACTTTGCGCGACCTGGAACGCTATCTCGCCATCGAGATCATCGGCTCCTACCATGCCCGCATCCACAAGGCGCTGGATCTGCCGCCGGCGGCCGCCTGGCAAGCCCGCATCGGCGACGTCACGGTGCGGGTTCCGTCGGATCCGCGGCGGTTCCTCATCGATTTTCTGCCTTTCGAGCAGCGCACTTTGCAGCGCGACGGGCTGCACCTGTTTCACATCCGCTACTGGTCGGACGAGCTGCGTTGGCTGATGGGGCGCGACCGGCAACGACTGACCGTCAAATTCGATCCGCGCGACCTGTCCTGCGTGTTCGTGGCGACAGGGCAGGGGTATCTGGAAGCGCGTCCAGCCGATCGGACCCGCCCGCCCATTGGGCTGTGGGAGCACCGGGCTGCCGTGCGCGCCTTGCGGGAAAAAGGCCGCGAGGCCGTCGACGAGGAGCTCATCTTCTCCACAATCCTCGCCCAGCGATCCCTGGTCGACGAGGCAACGCGCCTGACCAAGGCGATGCGAAGGGATGTCGCCCGGCGCGCGCATCTCGCACCGGACAGGATCATCGACGTGACACCGGAGGTGGTGCCGAACAAGGACGAAAGGCCCCTGCAACTGCCTTATTTCGCGGTGGAGGAATGGGATGATGACTGAGGCGTTCTCGCATCTCTTCCCCGCTAGCCGGCCGATCGCCGCGCTGAGCGCGGACGAGCGTATCCGGCGCATTCGCGCCGACCGCTGGATCAACTATCCGCGCGCCGAACAGGCGCTCCAGAAGCTCGAAGCCCTGCTTGCCTTCCCGCCACGGGCGCGCATGCCCAACCTGCTCATCGTCGGCGCCAGCGGCATGGGCAAGACCATGATCGTCGAAAAGTTCGCCCGCGACCACCCTTCGCAGTTCGATACGGTGACGGGGCGCATGCATATGCCGGTCATCGCCGTCCAGATGGTGCCGGGCCCTGACGAAGCCCGCTTCTACAAGCGGCTCCTGGCGGCGATCGGGGCACCCGAACCGCCGCGGGCGACGCTGTCGGTACTGGAAAGCCTGACGCTGCGCCTGCTGTCCGAGATCCGGCCGGGGCTGCTGGTCATCGACGAGGTGCACAGCCTGCAGGCCGGCACCGTGCGGGAGCAGACCCGCTTCCTGAACATGCTGCGCTTTCTCGGCAATGAGCTGCGGATTCCGCTCGTCTGCGTCGGTACGCAGCAGGCGCGAAACGCGCTGCGCACCGATGATCAGCTGGTGCGCCGGTTCGAGGCTTTCGCGCTGCCGCCGTGGCAGAATGACGAGGATTTCGGCGGTCTGATCGGCAGCTTGCAGCGCAGTTTGCCGCTGCGGCAGCCCAGCGAGTTCGCCGACGCGACGCTGAAGCGCCTCATCGAGGTGACGGGAGGGATCACGGCCGGCATCTTCTCGCTGGTGAGCGCGCTCGCCATCGCCGCGATCGAGAGCGGCGAGGAAAGGATCACGCCCGGCGCGGTCGCAGACAAGCGGAGCGTGCTGGCTCTCGTGGGAGAGCCCGTGTGAGGGACCCACCGGCACCGGTTCCGTTGCCGGTGGTGCCGCGGCCGAGCCCCGACGAGCGTCTGTCGTCCTGGCTGGGGCGGCTTGCGCGGCTCTACAGCATGCCGGCGGAGGCGCTTCTGGCGCATTGCGGCCTCGGCCGCTTCAGCGTTCGCGAGCTCGAATGGCGCCTCGGGGTAGGGGAGGGGTCCGTGCTGGCTGGCCGCACCGGCATGACCGTTGAGGGGCTGCGGAGGCTGACTTTCGACGAGATCACGCCGCAGGCGCGCCTGATGATCGCCGCGGCAAGCCGCTATGTCTGTCCGCGTTGTCCCGCCGGGCTCCACCGCAAGGCGACGGCCTTTCCCTGGAATTTCTGGTGCGATGAGCACGGCGTCCGGTTCGGGGGGAGGGCCGGGACAGGACTGGATGCGCGGCTGCCGCAAACACAGTTGACCAGGCTCGATCCCAGTGCGCGGAGCGGGGCGCTGCGGCTGGCCGATTGGGCGCAGGGGAAGGAGGAGGGCGCGCCCGCGGTGCCCGCGCTGCTGGACCTCCTGACGACGCGGCATCGCAGGTCCTCGCCCCCGTCGCTGGCCGAGCAGCCGATCCTGTCGCTCGCCGCGCGCCGGGCCAATCACGATTTCCTCACGCAGCCGATTGCCCGGCAGGCGCTTCTGGTCGTCGTGCCGGAGTACGATCGGGTGGCGCCTGTGCTCGCCAAGCCGGTGCGCCCAGGCCTGTTTTCGCTCGCACAAGGCTCGCTGCTGCAGAACTATGCCTTGGCCGTTGGTGTCGGGCGGCTGTGCGCGGATCCCGTTGGATGCGCCACTTCGGTGCTGCTGGCGAGCGATCGGGAAGGGGAAGAGCGGCTGCGGGAAGCCCTGCGGGCGTGGTCGCCGGCGCTGCGGCGGCGTGTCTATGCCCGGCTCCGGCGCCTCCGAGCGCCAGAGACGTCGCCTCAGCGGGCGTCGCAACGGCTCGGCTGAGCCGGAAAGTCCGCCAGTCTCACAAATTCCGACTCAGCCAGTCTCATAATGGCGCTCCGGGAGTCTCATAATTATGCGCGAGATTTCCGCCCAAGCGCTTGAGTCTCACAAATTGTCAGCCGACGGTTTTTCATGAGACTGGCGATCGCTTATTTTCAATGGGTTAGCCGATTCAGAATTTGTGAGACCGAGTCGGATCTGCTGAGACGGAACCGTCACGCGATTCAGTTATGGTGAGACTAGATTGATCGACCATCCGCGTGAATAGGCATGGAACGCGACCAGCTCGACGAACAGGAATGGCAGAACGCGCTCAGGTATGCAGATGTTCTACGACGGATGCCACAACGCCCGAGTGCAGCTGATGTCGCGGACGCTATGGCGGAGCTTGCCGTCAGTCGCGCGACCTTATTACGGTGGCTAAAGCGGTACCGGACGGAGGAGCGCGCCACTGCGCTCATTAGTCGAAAGCCAGGGCGGCGTGCCGGAATCGACGCCTTTGATCCTGCCCTGAAGGCGATCGTCGACCGCAACATCACGACATTCTACGCCACACCCGAGAAGCCCACGTTGACGCGCCTGTGGAAGCGAATCTCGGCCGATTGCCGGGTGAGCGAGTTGGCGCCGCCCTCAATCAGACGCCTGAAAGGATACCTTGCGACGTTCGATACGGAAGCTATGACGCGCCGTCGCGAGGGCAAGGCCCGGGCCGACGCGCAGTTCCTGGCACTACCCGGCGAGCTTTCAGCGCAGCATCCGCTGCAGATCGTCCAGATCGATCATACGAAGGTCGACGTGACGGTGGTCGACCCGATCGAGAGGCAGCCGATCGGTCGACCGATCCTCACCATCGCGATCGATGTCTGTACCCGGATGGTGCTGGGCTTTTACCTGTCTCTGGAGGCGCCGTCGGTGACGTCGGTGGCGCTTTGCTTGACGCACGTGATCATCGACAAGACCCGCTGGCTGCAGGGTCGGGGGATTTCGCTGGATTGGCCGACGAGCGGCCTGCCCGAGTGCATTCATGTCGATAACGGCGCTGAATTCCACGCGCGCGCCTTCAAGAGGGGCTGCGACGACCACAATATTGCCATCTCCTACCGTCCGCCGGGAACACCGCGTTTCGGGGGGCACGTCGAGCGCCTGATCGGCACGATGATGGGGGCGGTCCATCTGCTGCCCGGCACGCATTTTTCCAATGTGCTGGACCGCGGCGACTATGATCCCGAGGCGCGCGCCGTGATGACCATGCGCGAGCTCGAGGCCTGGCTGGCGCTGGAAATCATCGCCTACCATTCCGATCTGCACCGCGGTATCGGCCGGCCGCCCGGTGCGGCCTGGCACGAGGCCATATCCGGGCGCCCTCCGCGGCAGGTGCGCGATCCGCTCGCCTTCCTGATCGACTTTCTACCATTTGAGCCGCGTGTACTGCGGCGAACCGGCATCCACATCAACAACATCTGCTACTGGTCGGACGGCTTTGCCCCCTGGATCGGCCGGAGCAGCGACAAGGTTCTCGTCAAGTACGATCCGCGGGATCTGCATCGGGTCTTCGTCAAGCTGGGTGGGAACTATCTGATGGCGCCCACGCGCAACCCTGGACGCCCGGCCATCACGCTGTGGGAGCAGAAGGCGGCGCTGCGCGTGCAGCGGGCGCGCGGCCGCCGGGAGATCGATGAGGAAACGATCTTCCAGACGATCGCTGCGCAGCGTGCCCTGGTCGAACAGGCAACCCGGGACACCACACAAGCCCGCAGGCTGCGCGCGCGGCGCGCTCATCTGCAGGCAAGGCCAGCGCTTCCGGCAAGCGCGCCGGCGGACGAGCCGGTGATCGCCTTGCCGCATTTCCCGGTGGAGGTATGGGAATGACGGCTTATCCGCATCTCGATCCCGCCGTTCAGGCCTATGCCGATCTGCCCGCGCGGGAGCGCATCGAGCACATCCGGGTGGATCGATGGATCGACTATCCGCGTGCCCGCCAGGCGCTCGACAAGCTCGAAGAGCTGCTGTTGTTTCCCAAGCGCGCCCGCATGCCCAACCTGCTGATCTTCGGCGCCTCGGGCATGGGCAAGACGATGATTATCGAGAAGTTCGTGCGCGCTCATCCGCCTCGGTTCGATGAGCGCAGCGGAATCCATCACCGGCCTGTCATCGTCGTGCAGATGGTCCCCTCCCCGGATGAGGGGCGGTTTTATCATCGCCTTCTGTCGGTGATTGGCGCGCCGCCGCCAACCCGTGCCACACTCGGACAGCTCGAAACGCAGGCGCTGCGGCTGCTTCAGGAAACCGCGCCACGCATGCTGATCATTGACGAGGTTCAGAATCTGATTGCGGGCACCTACCGGGAACAGCGCCGAATGCTCAATCTGCTGCGCTTCCTCGGTAACGAACTGCGGATTCCCCTGATCTGCCTTGGCTCGCACGAGGCGCGTGATGCGATCCGGGGCGATGCCCACCTCAACAGCCGCTTTGAGCCGTACGGCTTGCCGCCGTGGCGGCACGATGCCGACTTCCATGGCCTGATCGGCGGTCTCCTCTACTCCTTGCCGCTGCGCCTGCCGTCCGAGATGACGGACAGCGCGCTCAAGCGGCTTGTCGAAGCCAATGGCGGCATCACGGCATCGATCTTCCGGATGGTGATCGAGCTCGCCACGGATGCCATCCTCTCGGGAACCGAGCGGATCACGCCGACTGCGATCCTCGATCATCGTGTCGCCGCGCCGGCGACCTTCGCCGCGGCCTAAACCGTGACGGGGGAGGGGAGGGCGCCGCTGCCGATCGTGCCGCCGCCCTTTCGAGACGAGCGGCTGAGTTCCTGGCTGGAGCGGATCGCCGACGTCTATCTGGTGTCCCTGGACGAGCTGCAAGCGCATATTGGTTGCGTTCGTCCGGCATTGCAGCTTGAGTTCGAGCCTGTGCAGGCCGACATGGAGCGCATCGCAGTCGCGACGAACAGTTCGGCCGAACGTCTGTTCGCCATGACCTTCCGTGGCGCACCGCCGCGCTATCGCAGCCTGCTTCGACCCAGCTCCAGAGAGATTTGCCCGGCCTGCTCGCGCGGCACGCAACGACCGCAGCGTCTGAGAGGCTGGTCGTTTGCCTTTGCGTTCTGGTGCGATCGGCACCGTGAGCCACTATTCGGCGGCGAAATGAGCGGCGTCAGCGCGCTCGGCGATGAAGCATCAGGCCGTCGGGGTGCGGAAGTCCTGCTTCAATGGGCAATGGAGAGGGAGATTGCCGCGATTCCTGTCGGCTCGGTGCTGTCGCTGCTGCTTTTGCCGTCTCGGAAATCGTCGCCTCCGGAACCGTGGGAACTCGCGCACTTGCCGATCCCGCATCAGCGCGATCCTTCCGTTCTGTCGCGACCCTGCCGGCGCCCGGTTCTGAGTGTCGTGGTGCCGGAATTCAGGACTGCGGTGCCGATCAGCGATCAGCGTCTGTCTTCAACCATCGCCGATCTGCCGAGTGCGCCACGGGCGGAGCGGTACGCGCTTGCCATCGGCGTTGCCCGGGTTCTGAAGAATCCGATCGGCGCGATCGTTCGTGTCCTGGAGGTTTCCGACGAGTTCGGCCGAAAGAAGGTAATGGCGCTGATCGACGGATGGCCGGCGGCAATCCGCTACGCTGTCGGACGTGCCGCTCCCTGCACCAGGCACAGCGGGGAGGCCGGAAGAGCGGTGACAGGTGCCCGTTTCAGCCATCAACGGGTTCAAGCGCTCTCCTGATCCCCCAAAAAAGCTGGAGGCCCGCCAAGGCCGCTCAGAAGCCCGCAGGCGGCCACTAGCCGTTTTCCGACCCTTGCCTCGCCCAACCCGTTCGATCGGCCTCAGCGGCCTCCTGACGAGGTCGATGGAATGGGGTCTGCGTCCGCATCCGGCGACGTCCACCGAACAGCAGGCTGTCTTCAAGATGTGCGAGCCGCGCTTGGCCGGGCTTCCGCGCTGATCGGGGCGGTATTCCCGAGACAATGTCCATCCAAACCGGAAATCGTGAGACTGCGTAACAAGGCGCGCCTCTGGCTGGGAAAGGCGTCTGGAAACCAACGATTTCAGTCTGTTAGCAACGCGCCCAGCTCTGGATCTGGCAGGCTGTCTCACGAAAACCGCTTCAAAAAACGGCTCGACGGCGGCCGAGTCTCACGAATTCCGGTCTGTCAGCCGACGGTTTTTCATGAGACTGGCGATCGCTTATTTTCAATGGGTTAGCCGATTCAGAATTTGTGAGACCGAGTCGGATCTGCTGAGACGGAACCGTCACGCGATTCAGTTATGGTGAGACTAGATTGATCGACCATCCGCGTGAATAGGCATGGAACGCGACCAGCTCGACGAACAGGAATGGCAGAACGCGCTCAGGTATGCAGATGTTCTACGACGGATGCCACAACGCCCGAGTGCAGCTGATGTCGCGGACGCTATGGCGGAGCTTGCCGTCAGTCGCGCGACCTTATTACGGTGGCTAAAGCGGTACCGGACGGAGGAGCGCGCCACTGCGCTCATTAGTCGAAAGCCAGGGCGGCGTGCCGGAATCGACGCCTTTGATCCTGCCCTGAAGGCGATCGTCGACCGCAACATCACGACATTCTACGCCACACCCGAGAAGCCCACGTTGACGCGCCTGTGGAAGCGAATCTCGGCCGATTGCCGGGTGAGCGAGTTGGCGCCGCCCTCAATCAGACGCCTGAAAGGATACCTTGCGACGTTCGATACGGAAGCTATGACGCGCCGTCGCGAGGGCAAGGCCCGGGCCGACGCGCAGTTCCTGGCACTACCCGGCGAGCTTTCAGCGCAGCATCCGCTGCAGATCGTCCAGATCGATCATACGAAGGTCGACGTGACGGTGGTCGACCCGATCGAGAGGCAGCCGATCGGTCGACCGATCCTCACCATCGCGATCGATGTCTGTACCCGGATGGTGCTGGGCTTTTACCTGTCTCTGGAGGCGCCGTCGGTGACGTCGGTGGCGCTTTGCTTGACGCACGTGATCATCGACAAGACCCGCTGGCTGCAGGGTCGGGGGATTTCGCTGGATTGGCCGACGAGCGGCCTGCCCGAGTGCATTCATGTCGATAACGGCGCTGAATTCCACGCGCGCGCCTTCAAGAGGGGCTGCGACGACCACAATATTGCCATCTCCTACCGTCCGCCGGGAACACCGCGTTTCGGGGGGCACGTCGAGCGCCTGATCGGCACGATGATGGGGGCGGTCCATCTGCTGCCCGGCACGCATTTTTCCAATGTGCTGGACCGCGGCGACTATGATCCCGAGGCGCGCGCCGTGATGACCATGCGCGAGCTCGAGGCCTGGCTGGCGCTGGAAATCATCGCCTACCATTCCGATCTGCACCGCGGTATCGGCCGGCCGCCCGGTGCGGCCTGGCACGAGGCCATATCCGGGCGCCCTCCGCGGCAGGTGCGCGATCCGCTCGCCTTCCTGATCGACTTTCTACCATTTGAGCCGCGTGTACTGCGGCGAACCGGCATCCACATCAACAACATCTGCTACTGGTCGGACGGCTTTGCCCCCTGGATCGGCCGGAGCAGCGACAAGGTTCTCGTCAAGTACGATCCGCGGGATCTGCATCGGGTCTTCGTCAAGCTGGGTGGGAACTATCTGATGGCGCCCACGCGCAACCCTGGACGCCCGGCCATCACGCTGTGGGAGCAGAAGGCGGCGCTGCGCGTGCAGCGGGCGCGCGGCCGCCGGGAGATCGATGAGGAAACGATCTTCCAGACGATCGCTGCGCAGCGTGCCCTGGTCGAACAGGCAACCCGGGACACCACACAAGCCCGCAGGCTGCGCGCGCGGCGCGCTCATCTGCAGGCAAGGCCAGCGCTTCCGGCAAGCGCGCCGGCGGACGAGCCGGTGATCGCCTTGCCGCATTTCCCGGTGGAGGTATGGGAATGACGGCTTATCCGCATCTCGATCCCGCCGTTCAGGCCTATGCCGATCTGCCCGCGCGGGAGCGCATCGAGCACATCCGGGTGGATCGATGGATCGACTATCCGCGTGCCCGCCAGGCGCTCGACAAGCTCGAAGAGCTGCTGTTGTTTCCCAAGCGCGCCCGCATGCCCAACCTGCTGATCTTCGGCGCCTCGGGCATGGGCAAGACGATGATTATCGAGAAGTTCGTGCGCGCTCATCCGCCTCGGTTCGATGAGCGCAGCGGAATCCATCACCGGCCTGTCATCGTCGTGCAGATGGTCCCCTCCCCGGATGAGGGGCGGTTTTATCATCGCCTTCTGTCGGTGATTGGCGCGCCGCCGCCAACCCGTGCCACACTCGGACAGCTCGAAACGCAGGCGCTGCGGCTGCTTCAGGAAACCGCGCCACGCATGCTGATCATTGACGAGGTTCAGAATCTGATTGCGGGCACCTACCGGGAACAGCGCCGAATGCTCAATCTGCTGCGCTTCCTCGGTAACGAACTGCGGATTCCCCTGATCTGCCTTGGCTCGCACGAGGCGCGTGATGCGATCCGGGGCGATGCCCACCTCAACAGCCGCTTTGAGCCGTACGGCTTGCCGCCGTGGCGGCACGATGCCGACTTCCATGGCCTGATCGGCGGTCTCCTCTACTCCTTGCCGCTGCGCCTGCCGTCCGAGATGACGGACAGCGCGCTCAAGCGGCTTGTCGAAGCCAATGGCGGCATCACGGCATCGATCTTCCGGATGGTGATCGAGCTCGCCACGGATGCCATCCTCTCGGGAACCGAGCGGATCACGCCGACTGCGATCCTCGATCATCGTGTCGCCGCGCCGGCGACCTTCGCCGCGGCCTAAACCGTGACGGGGGAGGGGAGGGCGCCGCTGCCGATCGTGCCGCCGCCCTTTCGAGACGAGCGGCTGAGTTCCTGGCTGGAGCGGATCGCCGACGTCTATCTGGTGTCCCTGGACGAGCTGCAAGCGCATATTGGTTGCGTTCGTCCGGCATTGCAGCTTGAGTTCGAGCCTGTGCAGGCCGACATGGAGCGCATCGCAGTCGCGACGAACAGTTCGGCCGAACGTCTGTTCGCCATGACCTTCCGTGGCGCACCGCCGCGCTATCGCAGCCTGCTTCGACCCAGCTCCAGAGAGATTTGCCCGGCCTGCTCGCGCGGCACGCAACGACCGCAGCGTCTGAGAGGCTGGTCGTTTGCCTTTGCGTTCTGGTGCGATCGGCACCGTGAGCCACTATTCGGCGGCGAAATGAGCGGCGTCAGCGCGCTCGGCGATGAAGCATCAGGCCGTCGGGGTGCGGAAGTCCTGCTTCAATGGGCAATGGAGAGGGAGATTGCCGCGATTCCTGTCGGCTCGGTGCTGTCGCTGCTGCTTTTGCCGTCTCGGAAATCGTCGCCTCCGGAACCGTGGGAACTCGCGCACTTGCCGATCCCGCATCAGCGCGATCCTTCCGTTCTGTCGCGACCCTGCCGGCGCCCGGTTCTGAGTGTCGTGGTGCCGGAATTCAGGACTGCGGTGCCGATCAGCGATCAGCGTCTGTCTTCAACCATCGCCGATCTGCCGAGTGCGCCACGGGCGGAGCGGTACGCGCTTGCCATCGGCGTTGCCCGGGTTCTGAAGAATCCGATCGGCGCGATCGTTCGTGTCCTGGAGGTTTCCGACGAGTTCGGCCGAAAGAAGGTAATGGCGCTGATCGACGGATGGCCGGCGGCAATCCGCTACGCTGTCGGACGTGCCGCTCCCTGCACCAGGCACAGCGGGGAGGCCGGAAGAGCGGTGACAGGTGCCCGTTTCAGCCATCAACGGGTTCAAGCGCTCTCCTGATCCCCCAAAAAAGCTGGAGGCCCGCCAAGGCCGCTCAGAAGCCCGCAGGCGGCCACTAGCCGTTTTCCGACCCTTGCCTCGCCCAACCCGTTCGATCGGCCTCAGCGGCCTCCTGACGAGGTCGATGGAATGGGGTCTGCGTCCGCATCCGGCGACGTCCACCGAACAGCAGGCTGTCTTCAAGATGTGCGAGCCGCGCTTGGCCGGGCTTCCGCGCTGATCGGGGCGGTATTCCCGAGACAATGTCCATCCAAACCGGAAATCGTGAGACTGCGTAACAAGGCGCGCCTCTGGCTGGGAAAGGCGTCTGGAAACCAACGATTTCAGTCTGTTAGCAACGCGCCCAGCTCTGGATCTGGCAGGCTGTCTCACGAAAACCGCTTCAAAAAACGGCTCGACGGCGGCCGAGTCTCACGAATTCCGGTCTGCTGACAATTTCAGGGGGCAACGTCATCGATCATCTCCTCTATAAAGAGCAATACGACCGATAATGCAACATTATCGGATGTTCTTATTTGGCGACAGGTGGTGCGGTTTCAATCGGAAAATATGGAATAAAGCGCACCGCTCGGTTATCCTTCCGGCCGATGTCCGCGACCGATTCAACGTCCTTGCCCGCATATGCGCCTCCGACCGTGCCGGGGTGGGCGATCCCGCGCGCGCCCGTGGAGGACCCGGTCGAGGCCGCCTACATGGCCGGCGCAGCATTGAATTCATTGGATAATCTGGTCCGCGCCGATCCGCCCTGGGCGGGTGCCTGGCGCCAGCGCGTGGCCCTGAACGCGGCGGCGAGCGTCGCCCGCCTGCTCGGCCATCGCGAGGACGCGGGGGCGCTGCGCGACGCCTGGCATCTGCGCCCGCCTGGCGCCGATCCTGGGCCCGCGGGCAACTTGCTGGCGGCGTGGCGACGGCTCGCCTCCCGCTCCCCGATGCTCGACGTGGACGGGCTGCGCTCGCTCGCCACTCTGCTCGGTCTGGCCTGGGCGCCGGCGCTTGAGGCCCTGCCGGAGGCGGTCGAGACGGCCGCCACCTCCAGTCGGCTGGCGCCGCTCGCCACCGCGTCGGCCGTCGGCACAGTCAGTGCGGCCGCACCCGGAACCGAAGCACTCGCCTGGTGGATTGCGGACCTGACGCTGGCGCGACGGATGCGCTGGCCGATCCCGGTGCCGGTGCTCGCCACCCAGATCCACGCGCGCGTGCTGCGATCCGCTCCGGGTGGTCGCCGCTATCGGCCGGGAGGGGAGGGGGGCGAGGCGGCGCTTTGTCTTGCCGCGGCCGCCGGCGCCGCGGAGGCCTGCCGGCTCGCCGGCGAGATCGCCCGCCGCGCCGAGCGGCTCGGGGCCGTGGCGCCAAAGCTGCGCGCCAAGGGGGCAGGGGAGGCGATCGCCTTGCTGCTGGACGATGACGCGGTGTCGGGCGCGCTGACGACGGCGGCGCTGTCGCGCTGGGCGTCGCGCCGACTGTTCGAGCGGCTCGCAGCGCTCGACGCCGTGCGCGAGCTCTCGGGCCGATCCACCTTCCGGCTCTACGGGCTCTAGCCATGGCCCGGCGGCGCCGCGCGGACGCAACCCTCGACACCGAGCTCGCCGAGCTGCCGCCGGAGCTGCGCTGGCGGGAATGGGTCGCGCGGGTCGAGGCGGTGATCTTCGCCGCGCCAGGTCCTGTCGATCGGGAGCTGCTCGGCCGCGTCGTCGGACGGGGCTGCAGCATCGAGCTTATCATCGAGGACATCCGGGACGCGTTGCGTGAGCGCCCCTACGAGCTGGTGCCGGTCGCCGGCGGCTGGCAGCTGCGCACCCGTGCGCGCCACGCCGAGGCGATCCACGCGGCGTTCGGCTCGGCGCCAGCGCCGGTTCCGCTCTCCGAGGCCGGCATGCTCGTGCTCGCCTGCATCGCCTACCATCAGCCGGTGACCCGGGGCGCCCTGAGCGAGATGATCGGCAAGGCGGTCAGCCGCGACACCATCGCCGAGCTGCGTGCGCGCGACTTCATCGTTGCCGGGCCCAGGAGCCCGCAGGCGGGCGCGCCCTACACTTATGTGACCACCCGGGCATTCCTGGTGCACTTCGGCCTCGACACGCTGCGCGACCTGCCCGACGTCGAGGCGCTCGAGGACGCCGGGCTACTCGATGCCGCGCAGCTGCGCGCTGGCGGCTTTCCGTCGTCGGCGGCCGACGACGATGATCTCGGGCCCGAGGATGGGGAAGACGAGGAGGGGGATTGAAGCCGGCATGAGAGCCCAGCCGTTTACCCGGTCGACGATTGTCGCCGCCAATGAGCTTCTGGCCGAGGCCATCAGGTCGCACACTCAGATCAACAAGATGGTGCTTCGCCTGGGCCTGGAAACGGAGGTCCCGGACGACACTTCGCTTGGCATCGAAAAGAAGTGCGATCGGCTTGGTCGAACCATCCTCGACCGCGCCTTGGTGCCGGTGGAAACCCTCGATGGGAGATTTTCGCTGGCCGAAGCCTTTGTCCGCGAGGCGGTGAGCCTCGCCGAGCAATCATCGTCGAGCATCCGCCAGAGGGATCTGCTCCGGGGCCTGGCACGCGACGGGTATGTCGTGGTCTGGGGCGAATGGCGCGAGCCGCCCAGGCTGCGGGCCGCCTTGCCCGAGGAAGTTGACCTGCCGGCGGCCGACGACGAGGTCCGGGAATTGCTGAAGCGGTTCGGGTTCACGGTGCCGCTGCGACACCTGGATCAGGCGATCGAGGCGCACACGCGGGGCGATTGGGAGGCGGCGAACGCGCAACTCCGAACCTTCCTCGAAGGGCTGTTCAACGACATCGCCCGCTCTATCGACCCGTCGAGAGCGGCCCGGCTGCAGGAGGGCATCAACATGCGGCAGATGCTGGCGGACAACTCCATCGAGTTCCTGGCGATCGACCGGAAGGAATGGACCGCCGATGGCAGGAGCTATATCGAAGGCCTCTTCAAGATGCTCCACACCGATGGATCGCACCCCGGCCTGTCCGACGAGGATCACTGCACGTTCCGGCTCCACGTCGTGCTGGTGACCGCGCGGACCTTCCTTCGACGCCGACAGCAGGGGCGGCTGTCCTCGCTCCCGCCTGGCTAAGCTTACGGCTGAGGCGCGCAGGTGACCGGCACGGTCGTCTCAAACGGCGTGCCCGCAATGGCGGACAGCACGTCTCTCCTCTGTGCAGCGGGACCGCACTGGATCTCGAGAAGCCGGATGCCGCAGAAATCGTTGTGTTGGCCAATCGGCAGCGGCCAGTATCGATTCTGGCCGTCAAATTCGGTCTCGTCTCGGCCTCCCGGGTATCGCTTTAT
Organism: Ancylobacter sp. IITR112; assembly: GCF_041415945.1. NCBI lineage: Bacteria > Pseudomonadati > Pseudomonadota > Alphaproteobacteria > Hyphomicrobiales > Xanthobacteraceae > Ancylobacter > Ancylobacter sp. IITR112. Next base: position 25,846 of record NZ_JBGCUS010000004.1, read on the forward strand.
GAGTAGCCGGACCTCATCTTCCCGATGAAGCGTCGACGGCAGATAGAAGGCGCCGATCTTCGACACCGTCCACGGTACAAAGGGTGGCTCACCCTCGGCTGCAAGCGTGCTGTTCAGTTCCATCAGAAGCGTGCCCGCGGGTGGTTCATACTGAATCTTCCGCAGTTCGGCGCGCGAGGGGTTCACCAAGAGCCTCAACCGCACTCCGGTGCCGCCCAGCGCAAAGGCGCGCCATAGTTCGAATTCGTCACCGCCACCCGGACATGTCAGCGAAATGTAGAAGAGGTCCTTGGACAAGGTCTTGAAATAGGGCTCACTCTCCGATGAATCGAGGTAACCTTTCAGCCGATGCTTGATGGCGAAGGGTTCGAGCTCACCCTGATCAATGCGCTTGTGGACCCAATGGAGGCGCAGGAGCCCGGTTTTTGCAATACCCTTCAGTGAATCGATGCTGGTGTAGTGAAAAAGTTCCGCTGGCTTTGGTGCGTGCGGAAACATGTGGTTGAGGATCGCGTCAGAAAGCACCTTGCTATGCGTAGGCTCTACGATAACTTCCGGTCGGAGGGTGAATTCGACGTCTTTGACCTGATCCCAAACACCGCAGGGCTCCAATACGGATTGGAAGATCCGCCGGACCTTAGCTTGTCGCTCTATCTCAAGGAAGATGGGTGGTTGGTTCATTGCGAGGGGAATCTCGTCTCAAGGGAGAAGGCTGGCCGCCCATGCGGATTGCAATTCGGCTTCCGAGCACTGCAGGCGTTCGAAGCCGGTCCGGCTCGGTTCCATGCGGGTCAAGACGCGCTGCTCCATCTCGTAGGCCTCGATGGAGGTCTTCCAGGGTTGGGTCAGGAAAATCGCCCATTGCTCGTTGAGCACCTCGACGGGGATGTGCTGGTTCACGGCGGCGAGACGTACCTTCACATCCTCGGCGTGGCCGATCTTGAAGATGTTCCTCTTGCCGAACCGCAAAGCGTAGGTCGCGGCGGCGTTCTGAGCGGAGCGTTGCACGCCGTACGTTGTGTCGTGGGGTCTCGGGCCGGTGGTCGGCCGAAGAAGCTCGTTCAGTTGTCGCATCCGCTGGAGCGAGGCAAGCTCGGGCAGCACGAGCGGCTCGGCAGCGAGGGCCAGGACGCGCCTTACATCATCCTCCTCAAGCTCCTCCACGCCCGGCGTCGCGAGCATGGTCAGCTGGGCGGACAGCGTGTCCGTCACCACCGGCTGCGGCACAAAGCGCCATGCCCGGGTCAGTGCGACCGCATGAGGAAATTTGTAGTTGCCGCGCTCGTCGAAGTCGCGGGGATCGAGGTCGGCGTGGGTGGCGATCTCGAGCGTGCGCAGCGGCTCGAAACCAATCTCCGCCATTCCCAGCAATCGCCCTTGGAGGGACTCCGGCGTGCGCTCCGTCTTCGTGCCCACGAACAGCAGGCGGTCCCCGCGTTCGGCAAGCCTGAGGAGACGGTTGAGGTGGCCCGCCGATCCGAAGGTCGCGATCGGCAGACGTTCAAATCCCAGGCCCCAGACGCGGGTTGCGAACATCCTCATGGCGCTGTCGAGCCCAGCTGATCGGGATGCGACACCGAGGGCGAGTTGAGGTGTCGTTCGAGCGCTTCGATGCTCGCCATCACCTCCTCGAAGGCGGGCGGTGTCCCGAAGATCATCGCCGACATGCGCCCATAATCGGCCGCCAGCTTGGCACGCATCTCCGAGGTGGGGACAAGACGGTAGGTCCCCGGCACGGCCCGGTCGTATCGATGATCCGGCGCGCGAAACATCAGCATCTTGTGTTGGCGGGAGGCTTCGGCGAGGTCGAGCGTCGAGGCGGTCGCGACGCCATAGTCCGGATGGGTCCAGATCTGATGGACGTCGTAATAGTGGCGCGAGTAGCGATCGAGATTGGGTTCCGGGCGGTCGGGCCTGGCGTCAAGACGGCGCTTCTCGGTCATCTCGGTCATGGCGTGCAGGATCAGCACCTTTTCCCAAAAGGTCCGCTCGGGTTTGACCGTCATGACGCTTCCGACGGTGAGATCGAGGTCCTCGGGCATTTCCGAGGCGACATAGGGAACGATCGTTCGAGGCTCCGCGGGCACGGGATCGGGCCGCGCGCCGCCCTCGATGCGGACCGCCGCCTGGACGTAGTCGTCGCCGGCGTCGAAGGCGCTCCTGTAGCCGACCACCAGGATGTCGAGGGCCTCCCTGTTCCGGTAGGGATCGAAGCCGAAGCTGAGGGAAAAATGTCCCTTCTGCCCGGCCTCCCTTTCGACGACGGTGATCTCCTCGCTCAGCAGGGTTCTGAGCGGGCCGGAAATATACTGCCGCGCCGCTTCGTCGACCCGGTCGGTCAGTGCCTTCTGCTGCTGGGTCGGCGAGGGCAGGGCAGCGATGTCGGCTTCCAGCGGCACCTTCAGGTCGGCCTTGTAGATGCCGATGTCGATGTCTTCGGAGAAGCGGCGGATCAGTCCATAGGCCTTGCTGAGGCTGGTGCCACCCTTGAAATAGAGTCCGATGGGATCGTGTGGCCGGCGGTTGAACAGGAAGTCGAGCACCCAGCAGACATAGAGGTCCTTCTCGACGTTCTCCGCGCGGGTCTCGAGCCCGGCGGCGACGGTCGAAAAGAGGGCGCGGCGATCGTCGACGCTCGCGCGGAGGATTTCAATGAACGTCTCTTGCATGCTCCCCCTTCGGCCGCTCGGGATCGGGTTCATCAGCCCCGCCTTCCTGGCCAAGTAGCTTGCGCGCGATCGTCTCCGCCAGGGGGTACATCCATGCTGGCACCGCCTGGATGTTGTCGCGCAGGTCCTGCGCGACCTGCCCTCGGTTGGGGGCCTGCGACAGATGCCGCACGATGCCGTTGACGGCCGCATCGAGGCTCGATTTTTCGTCCCGATACCACGTCAGGGCCTGGACCACGCGCATGGCCGGCCGGCCGGCCCAGAATGCGGTCTTGGCCGAAATGCGCTTGAAGTCCAGCCTGTAAATGACCGGCTGCGCGGCCTTGGGATCGCCGGCGTTGGCCTCGATCTCGATCGTCCGCGGATAGGTGTCCGCATGGATCGTCGACCGGGCCGGAACGGCGGTGGTCAGGCCGAGATCGTTCGCCGCCGTCATGCCGTCGACCAGCACACGCAGCTTGTCGCGCCGGGCGATGGCGTCGATGAACGCGGCGCGCGGCGGAAACACCATCTTGCCGGTCAGCTTGCTGGTTGTGGGCTTGTCGTAGAGGCCACGGTGAGGGCGGCGGATGTCGCCCCGCCGGGTCAGCCTCTGCAGCGCTTTCTCCACGGCATTGGGCGTCCCGATATCGAGGAAGTCGGCGCGGGACCACACCCCGGCCGGTGCCGCCTTGGCGATCCGGTCATGGATGCGGTCGAGGGTATCGGACGTAGGATCCGGCATCAGGCATCCGTTTGTGTCCGAAAATTATATCCAGAAATTGGTCAGTGGCAATGACGGCGCGACCAAAAATTATATCCAAAAATTGGTCACTGCAGCGAAGAAGGGCGGGGTGCGACCTGGGCTCCGCCACCTGCTGCTGGCTGGCGCCTGGAGCGATTGGCCGATGCGCATGTGGAAGGCGAGCGGGAGCACCTCGGTATTGCCGAGACCGCAAGCCGAGCGGAGCTGGTCAGGCGGTTGGTGCAGGGGTTCGGCATCTCGCTCATGGCATGGCGCAGAGTCCGAAGCCATCGACCGTGACCCATGGACGTCACCGACGAAAGGATGCGCCGCGAGAGCGCTATCCCGCGCCGCTGCGACGATTCAAGTCCTTGGCCGGAGACAACTCCATCAGGGACGCCGTCGATGATAGGTAAGCGCCATGGCGAGGCAGATCGCAAGCGGCTCGGCCGGCAGCGGAACGGATGGATCGAGCAGGATCGTGCGGTTTCCCTGATAGGAGAGCGTCTGCGCGAAATGTGCGCGGAACGTCTCCACCAGTGTCGTGCGGCAGTTGAACAGCACCGCACCCGTGCCTTGCGGCGATTTCGGCCGGCCGAGCCGGATCGTGCTGCCGCTGCCCGTCGCCAAGGTAAGGTAGGCGGGCTCACCCCATTTCAACGTCTCGGTTAAAGGGCCGACGCCGGACGTTCCCGCGGCCGTCGCGAAAATCAGAGCCCGCACCTCCAGGAGCCTCAGGCGGACCCGCTCGGGGAATGCGGCGAACGCCGCCGCGACCTCGGCGGGGATCTCCGGCGGTTCCGGTTCGCGGCGCATCATGGAGCCCTCAGCGGCACATCGATGTCAACGACAAGTCGGGACAGGACCACGTGTTATCGAGCGAAGCTTCAGATGGTCCTGGTATTCATTTCCCCGGCAGGGATCGAACGAAGTCGAGAGCGGCATCGATCAGCTTTCGCCGCAGTTCGTCGTCACCATATGCCGATGGCCCGGCTCGAACCCAGCCTTGCATCCGCCGGCCGCGGGAGATCATCGGGACAACATCCGCCATGGCCAGCGCCAACCTTGCCGGCTCGCAGGAAATGCGCTTGAAACGAAGCTGTTACTTTAGCGAGGTGCACCGTGACCGAACCGTCCGTCGAGCGGAAAAACGACACTAATCTTGAACTCGCCACAGATATCGTGGCGGCCTTCGTCAGTAACAACAGCGTGCCTGCGGCTGATCTACCTGTCCTCATTCAGAGTGTGTATGCTGCCCTCGCGAAGTTAGGGGCTCCCGAACCCGTCATCGTGGAGAAATTGAACCCCGCCGTCCCAGTCAAACGCTCGGTGACCGACGACTTCATCATCTGTCTCGAGGATGGCAAGAAGTTCAAATCGCTGAAGCGCCATCTGCGCACGGTCTACGACCTCAAGCCGGAGGCCTATCGCGAGAAATGGGGCCTCCCGCACGACTATCCCATGGTGGCGCCCGCCTACGCGGCGGCACGCTCAGAGCTCGCGAGGAACATGGGCCTGGGTCAGGCGCGCAAAAAGGCCGTTGAGCCTCCTGCGCCAACCAAGAAAGCGCCTTCACGCCGTAAGGCTACGGCCACCTGAAACCCAGTCACCTTTTTTTTCGTCCCGCTTCGTGGCGTGAGGGATCTCTCTCAACGCTGGACTGAAGTTCGCCTCCTTCGGCGGATGACGCCTTTGGCTTCCTAGTGAACGACAGCAGGTCCATTCGTCCGCGTCCGACCCCGACTTCGCCGTTCACGGCGGCTTGCGTAGGGCCCGAAAAGCAATCGTTGTGAGGGAGCCTCCTGTGAAGAGAGCCTTGGTCTTGTTGGGTGCTGGTGCTGCAATCGACTTCGGCGCTCCTTCGACGATGAAGCTGACCGACATCATCGAGAAGGCGGTCATTGAGGATCGGGTCATGCAGATGACCGGCGGTGACGGAGCCTTCCAGACGATTAGGGCTGGTCTGGCGGGCTACCTGCACAAGCCCGGCATTGTGCATTTTGAGCAGATCTATCACTGCGCGCACGAGCTCCTGTTCACGACACTGTGGGCTTCAAGCCCACAAGGTCGTGAAATAGATTGAGACGCCTTGCCTTCCTGACCCCATCATGCGGCGACCCTGCGTCGACCGCGAAGAGAAGCGAGTGACCCACGGGGCGACGCGATCCAAGACCAATGAAGGCAGAGAGCAGGAGCAGCTTGACTTCAACGACCCCAATCAGAGAGGGCTCTCAGAGACTTTTCGTCGGGAAAAGCAAAAAATCACAGCGCGCCGAAAGCGCCAATCACGCTCTCAATTTAGAGCGTTGAACAGCCCTGGTTGAAAGGATGTTGGGCCCGCCCGCAGAATCACGGGCGGATAATACAAGGATATCTTTATTTCGACGCGTCGTCGATCGCCTTTCGAATCGAGCGATAGGTCTCGTAAAAAAGCGTCCTGGCATCCGTGTAGCTCTTCTGCACGGCCTTCCAGGCTGTACTTGAACCTTCTTCGAGCCGTGCGAGCCTCGCCTGAGCATCATCGACCTGCGCTTTCAGCGCGGCGATGCGCGCTTCAATGGCCACGCGCTGGTCGGCCCCGACCTTTTCCGCCCGCGCCCGCAGGTCCTCGACGGATTGCAGCCAAGCCGTGCGCCGGGCATCCAATTCCGCCTGGAGCACGGCCCGGCGCGTCGCGAGGTCTGCTTTGGCGGAATCCAGGTAGGAATCGCGCGCGGATTGGAATGCCGTCCAGTTCGCATCGAGCCGTTCTTGAGCCGCGCTGACCTGCGCATCGGTCCAGGATTTCGCGTTGGCGATCGACGTGTCGGCCTGCGCTCGATAAGCGTCGCGTTGCTCGCGCAGCGTCTTGATCGCGGCATCCGCCTTGGCGCGCGCCTCGCCCGTAAGCGCTGCGGCGTTGCGCTCCAGCGCGGCGATGGTCGCATCGGCCTCCGCCAGACGATCCTGGGTCCATTGGATGGCCTGGCGGGCCGCCGAAGTCTTATCGACGTCCTGCGTCGGCGGCGCGGCGCCCTCGGCGAGGGCATGCGGCGCGGCGAACGCGAGAGCGGGAACCAGGAACGCAATCCCGGCGATGGTGGCGCGCATGTTCTTCATTGTGATCTCCGCAGCAGGAAGAAGGGGTCGGAAAGCCCGGACGTCACGTGCTTCAGAGCAACTTGGCGAACGCGCCCTTGATTTTGTCGATGGTACGGTTGTGGACGGCCTTCGCCTCCGCAAGGCCGCTCTTCACAGCCTCCCAAGACGTATCTCCCGCGTCCTTGACCTCGCCGATCCTGGCCTGGAACCTCTCGGCCTCCTCGGACAGACGATTGATGGCCGCGTCCAGCTCCCCGCGCGCGGTGTCCACCGTCTCGGCGGCCTGATCGCGCAGCCTCTTCAGGGAATTGTCCCAAGCCTGGCGCTGCGCTTCGACACGCGCCGCCACGATGCCACGCGCCGTCTCCGCCTGGCCGGCGAGCGCCCCGAGGAGGGACTGGAAGGCTGTCTCGACCTCGACCCATTGGGCGTCGAAGGCGTCCTGGAGATCTTCCGCAGTGCGATCGAGAGCCTTCGCCTCGGCGCGGAGTTCATCGTAGGACTGCTGCAGGCTGGCGCGGGACGCCTCAAGACGGGCCACCGCGGCATCGGCTTCCGCCCGGACACTACCGCTCAGATCCTTGGACCTCTTCTCCACCTCGGAGATGAGCGCGTCCAGCTCATCAAGCCGCTGCTTCGCCCATACGATGGTTTCGTGGGGGTATGATTTTTCACTCATCTGGCATCCCTTCTCGCTATAGAAATGGAACCACTTACTTATTTAACATATGAACATATTTCTGCATCATCATTATTGATCTACATTAAATCATGCGAGAAAATTGCTTCGACACAGATCGCGGACCATGACCTCGAACTGGGCAACATGCCCGCCCTGAAAATCATCCCCGTCGATGCTGCGCAGCACGATGCCGCGCAGAAACCTGAAGCTCATGATGACGGTCATGATCGCGCTGACGCGCAGACGGATGATCTCGTCCTCCGCCTTCGAGGCGGACATGTCGCGCGCCGCCAGAGCGAGCCGGTTTACCAACGGCTTGATGGCTTCCGTGTGGATGAGCTCGAATGCCTCATCCTTGTCGTACGCGCAACGAGCGAAGAACGACGTCCAAGAATGTGGCTCCGCGTCCTCCAGGACGATGTGCAGCAGATGGATGAGCGCGCCTTCAAAACGGCGCCTCGGGTCGGCCTCCGCGCCCCCGTCCAACAGGGCGCCGATTTCCTCGAAGCGGCCCCGTGCATAGTCGGCGATCATCTGCGCCGCAGCGAGATAAAGCTCCTTCTTCCCTCCGAAATGGTAGGGAATAGCCGACAGGTTCGCATTCGCGGCCTTGGCCAGGACGCGCGTGCTCGCCGCCTCATATCCGACCGAGCCAATGACCTCGATCGTCGCCTCCAGGAGGTGCTCGCGTGTCTTGGCGCTGCGGGCGTCGTGCCCGCTCGGTGCTTTCGGTTTCGATGCCATTGCAATTTCCTCGTTCAATAGTTAGTTCATTCGAATGAACTTATCAAGCGGGAAGCTGCGCTCGATCGTCGCCGGCCGACCCGGATCGAAAACCCGAATGTGACTCCAAAGGAAATCGTCATGCGTGACACGGCCGCCAGGCCTCATGCCGCCTGCCTTGCGGCGCTGCTCCTGATCTTCCCGCCTGTCGCCGCCTGGGCGGCACCTGCCGCCGAACCATCCGCGGGCCTTGCCACCGTGACGGTCGTGGAAAGGGAGGTTCCCGTGACTTACAGCGTGCCCGGATCGGTGGTCTCCGATGGGCGCATCGACGTGTCGTCGCGGGTTGTCAGCTTCATCCAACAGCTCGACGTGCGCGAGGGGCAGACGGTGTCGCGTGGCGACCTCCTCGTGCGCATCGATCCTTCCGACATCCACGAAGCGATCCGGCAGGCGGAGGCCAGCGTGCGAGCCAGCCGCGAGGACCTCGACGACGCCAAGGCGGATGTCGAGAAATATTCCAAGCTCGCCGTCACGGGCGCCATCGCCGCCGAAACCTTGCGCAAGGCGAAGGTACGCGTGGATGTTGCCCAAGCACTCCTCGACAAGGCGCAGGCCGCTCTCGCCGCCGCCAATGCCCAGAAGGGCTACGCCACCATCACCAGCCCGGTAGACGGCGTGGTGGTCTCCGTCGCGCGCCGCACCGGCGAGATGGCCACCGCCGGCACCCCCCCTGCTAACGGTGGAATCCCGCGAGGTCCTCCTGTTCAAAACGTTCGTCGCCGAAAGCAGGCTCACGCAGATCGATCCGAAAGCAGAGGTCAAAGTGCGGATCGACACGTTGAAGGACAAGGTATTTCCGGGACGCGTGCGTGGCATCGTGCCGTCCGGAGACGACATCACGCGGCGCTACGAGATCAACATCATCCTGCCGTCCGATCCGGCGCTGGTACCGGGCATGTTCGGGCGCGCGGACTTCAGCCTTGGCAGCCGCAAGACACTGCTCGTGCCGCGCGCCGCCATCGTGCATCGCGGTGGGCTCGACGGAGTGTTCGTGCTCGACGGCCACTCGGCTCGTTTCCGCTGGCTGCGCACCGGCAAGGACATCGGCGATGCCGTGGAAGTCAACGCCGGGCTCACCGCCGGCGAGGCCATCCTCATCGGGCCCACCGACGCGCTGCGCGACGGCGCGATCGTCAACCTGATCGGAGGGGCGAAATGAGCGCGCCACGCCTCAACATGGCTGGGCGCCTCGCCCAGACCTTCATCACCTCCAAGCTCACCATCGTCTTCATCATCGCCGTCGCATTGATCGGCATCGTGGCGGTGCTGAAGACCCCGCGGGAGGAGAACCCGCAGATCATGGTGCCGGCAGCCCTGATCACGGTGAGCCTGCCCGGCGCGTCGGCGGCCGAGGTGGAGCAGCTCGTTGTCCGGCCGCTCGAAGGCATCATGAGCGAGATGTCCGGCGTCGACCATGTGGAGAGCACGGCCCAGAACTCTCTCGCCATGGTCCAGGTCCAGTTCAAGGTCGGCCAGCCGAAGGAAGAGTCTCTGGTGAAGCTCTACGACCGGGTCCTGGCGAGCCGTGCCCGCCTGCCGGCGGACTCGGGCACGCCCTTCGTGCGCAGCATCGACGCGGACGATGTGCCCATCGTCACCGTCACCCTCGCTTCCCCGCGCTACGACGACTACGCTTTGAAGCGGCTCGCCGAACGCATGGCGGAGCACCTGCGCAGCACGGACAATGTCTCCGTCGTTTCCGTGAAGGGCGGGCAGACGCGCGAGATCGCCATCGAGTTCGACCCGGACCGCCTGCAGGCTTTCGGCGTGACCCTGAGCCAGGCCTATGCGGCCTTCGGCGCCAGCAACCTCTCCGTGCCCCTTGCGCCCACCGTGCGCGATGGACGGGTGGAGGCTATCAAGCTCTCCGCCGACTTCGCCTCGGCGGACGACGTGCTGAACCAGATCGTGGCCATTCATGATGGCCGCCCGGTCTATGTCCGCGACGTGGCAGCGGTGACCGATGGGCCGCCATCCGAAATCTCCACCATGAGCCGCTTTTCCTTCGGCCCCGGCGACCCGCGCTTTTCCGGACCGGACGCGACGAACCTGCCGGCGGTGACCATCGCCGTGGCCAAGAAGAAGGGGGCAAACGCGGTAACGGTGGCCAACGCCGTCATCGAGCGGGTGAGGCAGATGCAGGCGACGTTCGTGCCTCAGGACGTTCAGGCAGTGGTCACCCGCGACGATGGCGAGAAGGCCGACGCCGCGGTGAACCTGCTGCTCGAGCACCTCCTGATCGCCCTCGCCACGGTGGGCCTCGTGCTGATCTTCTTCCTGGGCTGGCGCGAGGCCCTGATCGTGATGGTGACGGTGCCGCTCATCCTGTCCATCACTCTAGCGGCCGACCTTCTCGGCGGCGTCACCATCAACCGCGTGACCCTGTTCGCGCTCATCCTCGCCCTCGGCCTCCTGGTGGATGCGGCCATCGTGGTGATCGAGAACATTCACCGCCACTATGGCGCAAAACGTTCCCGCGCCAGCAAGGAGCAGATGACGGTCGCGGCCACCAACGAGATCGGCAACGCCACCAATCTCGCCACCTTCGCGGTGATGCTGGTGTTCGCTTCTCTGTTCCTCGTCACCGGCATGGCGGGCGACTATTTCTATCCCATCGCCTACAACGTGCCCATCGCCATGGCGGCATCGGTGGTGGTGGCCTACATCGTCACACCCTGGGCCGCCAACCGGTGGCTCCACCGCCATGAGGTGCAGGAGGAGGACGCCAAGGCGGTGGCCGCGCACCATGGCGAGCCGGGATGGATGGAGCGCCTCTATCTTCGTCTCATCGCGCCCCTGCAGCAACGGCGCGGCGCTCGCCGCCTGTTCGCCGCGGCGGTGCTGGTCCTGGTGGTCGCCTCGATGATGCAGGGGGCATGGCAGTTCATCCGCCCGTCCGGCGTCGGCGGGCCGGCCTCGGCTTTGGGCGTGCCCCTCGGCTTCCTGCCGAAGGACAACAAGAACACGTTCAACGTCGTCATCAAGGCACCGGAGACGACGCCGGTCGAGGTCACCGACCGCTTCGCGCGGGAGATTTCGGCGCTGCTCGCGAAGGAGCCGCAGGTCGCCAACACCCAGACCTGGATCGGGCAAGCGGGCGTCGAGGATTTCAACGGCCTGTTCAAGGGCACCGCGGGCCGCGTCGGCAGCAACGTCGCTGAGATCCGGGTAAACCTCACCGACAAGCACGACCGCTCGGAGAGCTCCATTGATATCGTGCGCAACTTGCGGCCCAAGGTGGATGCCCTCGCCAAAGCCTATCCCGGCACCGAGGTCTCCCTGGTGGAGGATCCGCCCGGACCACCCTTGCGCTCAACCGTCCTCGCCGAGCTCTACGGCCCGGATTCCGAGGGGCTGCGGGCGCTGTCGGGCGAGGTGCGCAAGGCCTTCGCCGAGACTTACGACGTGGTCGATCTCATCGACACCGAGCCGGAGGACGTGCGGGAGCACCGCATCGTCCCGGACAAGGAGAAGGCGGCCCTCTCCAAGGTCTCCACGGCGCAGATCGCCGAAGCCCTCTCCTTGATCCATGGCGGCAAGGTGCTGAGCCGGGCCCATCTGCCCGACGAGAAGAATCCGGTAGACGTGCGCGCCTTCGTGCCCCGTCGCTTCGAGGTGGACCCGACCCGGCTGGACCGCGTGTTCGTCGCCAATGCGGACGGCAGGCCGGTGCCGCTTTCCGAGCTGGTGAAGGTGCTCCCCGCCGAGGCGGACCGTCCCATCCATCATCGCGACAACGAGAAGGTGACCTTCGTCGGCGCCGAGCTCTCCAACTCCGTGCCCCTCAACGCGGTGCTGGATCTGCAGCGGCGCCTTTCCGGCATCACGGCGCCCGACGGGCAACGGCTCCGCACCGGCAATCTCGGGTTCATCCAGGACGTGCCCGACACCATCGGCGGCTACCAGCTCCTGTGGGGCGGAGAGATGCGCATGACCCTCGACATCTATCGCGATATGGGGGTGGCCCTGGGCGGCGCCCTGCTCATGGTCTACTTCCTGCTCGTGGCCTATTATCGGTCGTTCCTCCTTCCCATGATCGCCATGTCGTCGGTGCCGCTCGGCGTCATCGGCATCTTTCCGGGGCACTGGCTGGTGGGCGCCGATTTCTCGGCCACGTCCATGGTGGGCATCATCGCCCTGTCCGGCGTCGTGATCCGCAACTCGCTGCTGATCATCGACTTCATCCAGGACAACCTGAAGCACGGCATGCCGCTCGATGTGGCCGTGCGGCAGGCCGGGGCGGTGCGCCTGCGCCCGATCCTCCTGACCACCCTCGCCATCATCCTCGGCTCGGCGATCATGGTGAGCGACCCGGTCTTCGGCGGATTGGCGATCTCGCTGATCTTCGGAACGGTGGCGTCCACCGCGCTCACCGTGTTCGTCGTCCCGATCCTCTATGATCTCGACGCCCGCCGTCGGGAGCGGCACCTCGGGGCCGGCGACGAAATCCGACCGGCGGGAGGCGGGTCCACGCTTTGATTGCTTGGACATGCCGGGGATTGTTTGGACATGCCGGGCCGGAATAGGCGAGATAGGGAACCTGCAACCACGGAGGCAATGCCGCCCATGGCGCGGACGAAGATCCAGGAGTTCGCCTTTCTCGCCACCCTCGTCCTGGTGACGGTGGCGTTCGTCTGGCTGCTGTCGCCTTATTACGGCGCGATCCTGTGGGCGGTCATCCTCGCGATCCTGTTCGATCCGCTTCAGCGCGGGCTCGAGAGGCGGCTCGGCAGCCGGCGCAACCTCGCGGCAGCGCTCAGCGTCCTGGCCTGCATCTGCGTCGTCGTCATCCCGGGCACACTGATCCTCGCCGCCCTCGCCAACGAGGCGGCCGGCCTCTACACCCGCATCGGCACGCGGGAGTTCGATCCGGGAACCCTGTTCTCCCGGCTCCAGGGCGCGCTGCCGCCCTTCGTCTGGAAGGGGCTCGCCGCCCTCGACCTCGGCGACATGGCGCAGATCCAGGCCCGCCTCACCTCTTTCCTCCTCGAGGTGAGCCAGACCATCGCCACCAGGGCGGTCACCATCGGGCAGAACACGGCCCAGTTCGTCATCAGCCTCGGCGTGATGCTCTACCTGCTGTTCTTCCTGTTCCGCGATGGCGTGGCCCTTGCCGCCCGTATCCGCAAGGCGAGCCCCCTCGGCGAGCGGGAAACCGACCAGATGCTGGAGAAGTTCGCCTCGGTGGTGAAGGCGACGGTCAAGGGCAACGTCACCATCGCCGCCATCCAGGGCGCCATCGGCGGGCTCACCTTCTTCATGCTGGGCATCCAGCCCGCGCTCCTGTGGGGCATCCTGATGGCCGTCCTCTCGCTGCTGCCCGCCGTGGGCGCGGGGCTGGTCTGGGTACCGGCGGCCGCCTATCTCCTGCTCACCGGCGCCTATCTGAAAGGCGCCGTCCTGCTCGCCATCGGCACGCTGGTGATCAGCACGGTGGACAACCTCCTGCGGCCACCTTTGGTGGGAAAGGGCACCATGCTGCCGGACTATGCCGTGCTCATCTCCACCGTGGGCGGCCTCTCGCTGATCGGCATGAACGGATTCGTCCTCGGCCCGCTGATCGTCGCTTTGTTCGTCGCCGCCTGGTCGCTCTTCTCGGATGACAAGATGCACCCCTCATGAGCTGGCGCCGCATGCCGTTCAAACCGCATGCGTCCGCGCCGAAGTGTCCTAACGCCGGACAAACACCCACCTTTCCGCGTCCATCCCGTGCCCCAGCTCCCCGCGGACGACGAGGTGGCGCAGGTGGGCCAATGCCTCGCTGAGGCCGAAGCCGATCTGATCCAGCGGCAGGGGACGGAACAGGACGTCCAGCGTGTCCATCACGGTGCGCGGCTCGATGCAGAACGACGAGAGCCGCTCCAGCCGCTCGTCATGGTGCTCCCGGAGCGCCTCGATGCGCCTGTGAAGACCGTGGAACGGCTCGCCGTGGGACGGCAGCACCAGCGTGTCCCCGGGCAGCGCCTCGAACTGAGCGATCGAGTTCAAAAACGTACCGAGCGGATCGGCGAGGGGATCCGAGGGGTGCGTGCCGATGTGCGGAGAAATGCGTCCGAGAATCTGATCCGCCGCGATCAGCAGGCCTCTCTCTGCGCAATACAGGCAGATCATCTCCGGCGCGTGACCTTCGCCGATCATCACCCGCCACGCGCTGCCGGCGAGCACCAGCTCATCGCCTTCCTTTACACGCAGGTAGCGCCGGGGCAGCGGTCCGACCCATTTGGGATAGAGCATGCCCCGGCGCTCCACCAGGTCCAGGAACGCCTCGGGGGCGCCGCACAGCCGGTTGTGAGCCACGAGCTGGGGGACCACCTCGGCGGGATCCTCGTTGAGGAGCAGGCGCGCCTGCATCCATTCCACCCGACTCATATGGATGTCGGCGCCGGTGCGGGCGTGGAGCCAGCCGGCGAGCCCCACATGGTCCGGATGGAAATGGGTCACGAGCAGCCGCGTCACCGACCGACCACCAAGCCGGGGGTCGGCCAGCACCTGCGCGAAAAGCGCCCGCGTCGGCGCGTCGTCAATGCCGGAATCGATAAGCGTCCACCCATCCGACCCGGACAGCAGCCAGGCGTTGACCTCGCTCGGCGGAAAGGGCAGCGGCACGCGCACGCGCAGAAGCCCCGGCGCAACCTCGCTCAGATCGTCCGCGACGGCGTCACACAGCCCGGTGGTCATGCTCGCTCCTCATGTCGCACGCTTTTCCTTCCCTGAACCAAGGCATAAATCCGCTCCGCGCTAGCTAAATTGATTGTATCAAAATTAATTTCTGGCACATTATGTGCTCATGAACAATCAACAGGCAAACCGTCGGCGCCTCACCTCCGGGCTGCTGCAGGCGGGCCGGCAGTGGCGGCGGCTGGCGGAAGCCGCGCTCGCGGCCGACGATATTTCCGAAGCCTGCGCCTCTCCCCTCGTCTGGCTGAGGCGGCTCGGCGGCGGCGTGCGGCAGGTGACCCTGGCGGCCCATGTGGGCATCGAAGGGACCTCCCTGGTCCGCCTGCTCGACCAGCTCTGCGATGCCGGGCTCGTGGTGCGCCGGGACGATCCGGAGGACCGCCGCGCCAAGACCCTGTGGCTCACCGAGGCGGGAGAGCAGCTTGCGGAGCGCATCGAGCGCGCCATCACCAGGCTGCGCTCCCGCATCCTCGACGAGGTGAGCGACGCAGACGTGGAGGCGACCCTGCGGGTGCTGGACACCATCGAGCGGGCCCACGCCCGCCTGCAGCAGGACCCCACCTTTCTGGAGGCGCTTCCGGCGATGGGCCGGTGAAACTTCCCTCGGGGCGCGACTGGCTGTTCTCCGCCAAGGCCTTCACCGCCGCCATGCTGGCGCTCTACGTCGCCCTGGCCATGGACCTGCCGCGCCCCTACTGGGCCATGACCACGGTCTATGTGGTGGCCAACCCGCTCACCGGCGCCACCACCTCCAAGGCTCTCTACCGCGCGCTGGGCACCCTCATCGGCGCCACCGGCGCAGTCGTGCTGGTGCCAACGTTCGTGACCGTGCCCGAGCTTCTGAGCCTCGCCGTTGCGCTCTGGGTCGGCGGCCTGCTCTACCTCTCCCGTCTCGACCGCACGCCCCGCAGCTACGTGTTCATGCTGGCGGCCTATACCCTGCCCATCATCGCCTTGCCTGCGGTCACGGCGCCCGAGACCATCTTCGACGTGGCGCTCGCGCGCAGCGAGGAGATCCTCCTCGGGATCCTGTGCGCGAGCCTCGTGGGCGCGATCGTGTTCCCGGTGAGCGTCGGGCCGGCCTTCGCCACGCGGGTCGGCGGCTGGCTGCGCGATGCGGGCGCCTGGGCCGGCGAGGTGCTGCGCGGCGAGGTGACGGGTGATGCGGTGCCCCTGGTCCGGCAGAAGCTTGCCGCGGAC
The DNA here is from genome assembly GCF_041415945.1 of Ancylobacter sp. IITR112. Taxonomy (NCBI): domain Bacteria; kingdom Pseudomonadati; phylum Pseudomonadota; class Alphaproteobacteria; order Hyphomicrobiales; family Xanthobacteraceae; genus Ancylobacter; species Ancylobacter sp. IITR112. The sequence goes on from NZ_JBGCUS010000004.1 coordinate 41,666, forward strand.
GTGGCGGCGCTCGACGCGCTCATCACGCAGCTGGCGCACGATCCAGAAGGGCGCGCCTTCGCCCGCGGGGCCGGAGAACTGCGGGGGCGACTGCTGCTGCTCCTGCCGGTGCTGTCCTCGCTCAACGACCGGATGCGCGCGATCGCCTGCTGCGATGCAATGGATAGCGTGCGGGAAGACCTGGCCGCTCTCGCCCACGAGATCGCAGACTGGATCACCGGCACGTCCGACACGCCGGACCGGCTGCGCGGGCGGATCGCCGCCCTGACGCCCGATCCCGGCGCTATTGAGGACTGGCCCGGCCTGCTGCGCGCCAACCTGTGCGCGCGCCTCAAGGAGCTTGTGGATCTCTGGCAGGACTGCCTCGCCTTGCGTCGGCAGATTGCCGGAGGCCCCGCTGCGGGACACTGGGCGCCAGTGCTGCACCACCGGCCCATCATCGGCACCGCGCGCCACCACGATCACGGCCTGCTGCTGTTCTCCACCGCCTCCGCCGCCCTCGCGACCCTGACGGCGAGCCTGATCTGGATCCTGAGCGGATGGCCGGGCGGTGCCAATTTCGTGGCCATGGCCACCGTCGCCTGCTGCTTCTTCGGCGCCCAGGACCGGCCCGCCCCGTTCATCTGGATGATGGCCATCTGGGGCACGGCGGCGCAGGCGATCGCGGGGCTCCTGCTGTTCGCGGTGGTCCCCCTGGTCCACGATTTTGTGACGCTCGTTCTGGTCCTCGCGCCGCCGTTCCTGCTGGTGGGGGCCCTCATCCCCCGGCCGGAGCTCGGCCTCGTCACCCTCCTGCTTGCCGCGATGGGAGCGGGCTCCCTCTCGGTCCAGAGCCACTACAATGCGGACTTCACCGTTTATGTGAATGAAAGCCTGGCGGTGACCGGCGGCTTCCTGTTTGCCTGGATCTGGGCGTTGGCGACCAAGCCCTTCGGCGCCGAGATTGCCGCCCGCCGCCTCGTGCGCTCCGGCTGGGCGGACCTTGCCGCCTGTTCCGCCGGCACCCGCCTGCAGGACCATCGCGTGCTGGTGAGCCGCATCTTCGATCATCTCGGCCAATTGGTGCCCCGCCTTGCGGCCGGCGCCATCGGCAACGACCTCGCCACGGACGGGTTGAGGGACCTGCGCACTGGCTACAATGTCCTCGACCTGCAGCGCGACCGCCGGGCGCTGCCCGCGGTCGCGAAGGAGGCCATCACTGCCGTCCTCGGCGGAGTGGCCGGGCATTTCCAGGCGCAGGCCAAGGCCGGCGCCACCTTGCCTCCGCCTCATCCGCTGCTGGACCACGTGGATCACGCCATCACCACCGTGCTGGCGCGGCGCGAGGGGCTGGCCGCGGACAATGCCCTGCAGGCCCTGGTGGGGCTCAGGCAGGCCCTGTTCCCCCGTGCGGCAGCGCCTATCCTCCCGCCAGCGGCAGCCGCCGGCGCCCCGCCTTTGCTCGCGGCCGAGTGAGGCCGAGGAGACCCCGGATGCCCGCGGAAATCGACATTTTCGGCGTCTACCTGCCGACCTTTCTCCTCCTCGCGCTCGCCGCCATGGGGGTCACGCGGCTCATCTCCCGCGTCCTCACCCGGATCGGGCTCGGCCGGCTCATCTGGCACCGGGCGCTGTTCGACCTCGCCGTGTTCATCCTCGTGACCGGCGCGGGCTATTTCCTTCTTGAACGGATCACATGATGAAGATCGACGCCGCGAAGATCGGCCGCGCCTGCATCACCCTCGGCGTGCTCGCGGGCGCGCTGCTCATGGGCCGCGCGCTCTGGGACACCTACATGAATGCCCCCTGGACGCGGGACGCGCGCGTGCGCGCCGACGTGGTGGGCATCGCTCCCGATGTGTCGGGGCTGGTGAGCGAGGTCCTGGTGCAGGACAACGCTCCCGTGAAGAAGGGCGACGTCCTGTTCCGGGTGGATCGCGAGCGCTTCACCCTCGCCCTGAAACAGGCCGAGGCCGCGGTGGAAGGCCGCGCCGCGACGCTCGACCAGGCGAAGCGCGATCTCGCGCGCTACGCCCAGCTGCGCGAGCGGCAGGTGGTCTCGCCGCAGAATGCCGAGCAGGCCCAGACCGCCCTCACCCAGGCCGACGCCGCCTGGCGGCAGGCGGTGAGCGAGCGGGACCTCGCCCGGCTCAACCTCGATCGCTCGGAGATCAAGGCCCCGGCCAACGGCATCGTCACCAATCTGGAGCTCCGGCGGGGCGACTATGTCTCCACCGGCAAGGCGGTGGTGGCGCTGGTGGATACGGATTCGCTCCGGGTCGAGGGCTATTTCGAGGAAACCAAGCTGCCGCGCATCCATGTGGGCGATGCCGTCACGATCCGGCTGATGGGGGAGCCGACCCTGCTGCGCGGCCGCGTGCAGAGCGTCGCGGCGGCCATCGAGGACCGCGAGCGCGCCGCCGGCACCGGCCTCCTCGCCAACATCAACCCCACCTTCAACTGGGTGCGTCTTGCCCAGCGCGTGCCCGTGCGCATCGCGATCGAGGAGGTGCCGCCGGATATCCGCCTCGTGGCCGGCCTGACCGCCACCGTGGAGATCCAGCCGGGCGCCGCCGTCGGGAAGAGCGCGCTCGCGGTCACGCCGGGTGCCGGATCCACGCACGCCTCATCCGCGCAGGCCTCCCGGTCGGTCCGGTGAGAGTGGTGCGCCTTATCCCCGGCAGATGGCCGCAAGGGCCGCTCCACCTTCAGCTGCGGCGCCAGGATAAAATGCCATGAATGCGCCCGTGAATGCGCCGCGGACATCGGAGCCAAAGGGGAGCACGCACCGCCGGACGGTGCCGCTCTGGCTGCTGGCGCTCCTGGCCTTTTCCGGCACCCTCGCCATGCACATCTTCGTGCCGGCGCTGCCCAGCGCCCAGGCCGACCTCGGCGGCGGGATGGCGGCCATGCAGCTCACCATCAGTCTCTACATCCTCGGCCTTGCCGGCGGGCAGCTCGTCTACGGGCCTTTGGCAGACCGTTTCGGGCGCCGGCCCGTGCTGATGGCGGGGCTTGCACTTTACACCGCCGCCAGCCTCGCGGCGACGCTCGCCCCGAGCATCAACGCCCTCATCGTCGCTCGGCTGTTCCAGGCGCTGGGCGGCTGCTCCGGCCTCGTGCTCGCGCGTGCCATCGTCCGCGACACCTCGGCACCGGCCGACACCACCCGGCGCCTCGCCTTGATGAATCTCATGATCACCGTCGGCCCGGGCGTGGCACCGCTGGTGGGCGGCCTGCTCGCCGACGCGGCCGGCTGGCGCTCCATCTTCCTCGCCATGACCCTGCTCGGTGTGGTCAACATTCTGCTGACCTTGCGTCTGCTCCCGGAGACCGGACGGGTTGCCGAAGGCGACGCCATCGGCCTGATGGAGAGCTATGGCCAGCTGCTGCGGGCCCCTGCCTTCTGGGCCTATGCGGTGGGCGGCGGCTGCGCCACCACCTCGCTCTATGGCTTCGTCGCGGCGGCCCCCTTCATCTTCATCGGCGAGCTGCACCAGCCGGCGGCGCGCGTCGGAAGCTACATCGCCCTCCTGGTCCTGGGCGTGTGGGTGGGCAGCATACTGGCCAGCCGGCTCATCGCCCACGTTTCCGTCGGCCGCCTGCTGGTGGGCGCCAACGGGGTCAGCGTGGCCGCCGCCTTCATTCTGCTCGCCGTCGTGCTCCTGGATCGGCTCACCGTGCCGCTCGCCATCGTCACCGTGTTCACATTCTGCGTCGGCGTGGGCACCGCGGCGCCCGCAGCGCTGACCGAAGCCCTGAGCGTCAATCCCCGCGTCGGCGGCTCCGCATCAGGTCTCTACGGCGCCGTGCAGATGGCGGTCGGCGCCCTGTGCACGACCTTGGCTGGTGTCGGGTCCGACCCCGCTTTGGCCGCCGCTCTCGTGCTCGCCGGCTCCGGCATCATCGCCCAGGCCACCTTCTGGATGGCCGGGCGACCAAGGCGCATGGCCCCGTAGAGCAGGCAGCAGGCGCACAATGTGACGAATGGGCATCACGAGGTGAGAGGCATGGACATCAAGACAATCGCTGTTCTCATTGATACCAGCCCGTCGCGGGAAACGCGGATGGATTATGCGATCCATCTCGCACAGCGCCATGGCGCTCATCTCACCGGGATCTTCCTGCTTCCACCGGACCTCGACGGCCGGGCCGCGTCCTCCCATGTCCGCGGGCAAACGGCAATCGCCGAGCATCTGCACCATCAGCAAATCCGCAAGGACGACATGATCCGGCAGGCGCGGGACAGCTTCGAAAAGCACGCCGCCCGGCAGGATGTGCGTTGCGAGTTCCGCATCCACACGCCCCGCGGTGAAGATGAACGCCGCATCGGCGCCCTGCACGCGGATCTCGTCGTCGCTGCGCCTCCGCACGAGTCTTGGCTCGACGACGGGCCCCCGGCCGATGTGGTGCAGCTGTCGACCGGCGTCCCTTTCCTGCTTGTGCCGGAGAGCTGGCACAATATGGAACCACCGCAGCGCATTCTCATCGGCTGGAATGCAAGCCGGGAATCGCGCCGGGCCATCGGCGACGCCTTGCCCCTGCTGGCGCGCGCGTCATCGGTGACGGTGCTGATCGTGGACCCGCAGGCAAGTCTCCCGGCCGGAGAGGAGCCGGGGATGGAGGTGGCGATGTTCCTGTTGCGTCACGGGGTCCGCCTGACCGTCGATCCCCTGCAGTCACATGGCCGAGCGATCCCCGAAGTCATCTTGGAATACGCCGTGTCCAATGACCACGACATGATCGTGCTCGGCGCCTACAGCCATGCCCGCGCCCGGGAGATCGTGCTCGGCGGCGTGACGCGTTCGCTTCTGAGACAGTCGCCGGTCCCTTTGCTCATCTCCCACTGAACAATGAGGCGAGATCCGGGCGGAGGTACGCCTGAGAGCGTGTTTGAGAAGGATTGATCGGGATAGGGGGACGCCTCACGGCGCCGCCCCTCCCACACCACCGGGCATACGGGTCACGTACCACGGCGGTTCGACTGGATTACGCTTCGACAGGGACATAGAGTCGGGGAAGACTGAGCGAGTCGAAGTACTGATTGCGCAGGGCCTGTTGGACCGCCGGATGTCCTGACATGCGCCAGAACCCCGTCGGCGAACCGGCGGCAACCGCGGCCCGGAGTTTTGGTACGCCACGACGGCGCAGCTCCTTGAAGCGGTTGTGCCGTTTCCCCATTGCCGCCAAAGATACGAGCGTAATCTTCGGCGAATCCACGCTTCACAGTTCGTAAGCACCCACGGGGTCTGGCAGAAGCCGAAGTAGCCGCGCCATCCGATGAGGTATGGCTTCAGCTCTTTGATCAGCTGCGCCAGACTGATTCCCCGTGTCCGGCGGGTCATGTCCCGGATCCGCGCCTGGAATTTGTCGAGGGCCTGCGGCGCGATGCGCCGCTCGCTCCCGTCATTCGAGATGCTGAACCCAAGGAACTTCCGCTCCTCCGGTTGCGCCACCGCGCTCTTCGCTTCGTTGACCTTCAGCCGTAGCTTCTTGGTCAGGAACCGGCTGACAGAGGCCATGACCCGTTCGCCGGCGCGGCGGCTGCGAACATAGATGTTGCAGTCGTCCGCGTACCGGCAGCGATCGGGATGATCGCCTTCCAGAACAAGGCCGCCGTCTATGCCATCCTGTTAGAGCGGACTCTTCTTAATCCGGTTCATATCCGGCGGCGAAGAAGTTGGCGCATTCCTGCGGTGAGAAGGCCGGCAGAACAGCGCCGATGCGATGCCACAGGCCCTCTCGCGTTCGCTCCGCCGCCTTGCGCAACAGCGCCTTGAGCTTGGAGAAGGGTAAGCGATGCTCTGAGAGCACCTTTCAGCCGGTGAGCTGAGGGTCGATGTTGGAAGCCTGAGGGCTTGGACACATGACGATTTCAGAGCATACGCTTAAAACCAGCGCGGATGAGCCGGTCCGGCGGTTTGAGTTTTTTACCGGAGCGGGACGCCGGCGGGATTGGTCCGACGACGACAAGGTCGGCGATCATGCCCTGATCGACGAATTCGGACTGCACGAAGTCGCGGGCGAGTTCGATGCCCTGGGCTTGCGTCATCTCGCGCGGCAGGGCGAACTCGACCTCGCGGCCAAGCTGGGCGTCCTTCCTGACCTCGAAGGCTTCGACATCATTCCAGAGCCGTTCGCGGTCGCTCCATTGCTCGGGCGCATCCTCCGGCAGCATGATCTCGGAATGGACGACGCCGCGCTTGTTGGAGAAGTCATGGCTGCGCTCAAGCCGGTCGTCGCGCAATCGCGAGGCCGAGCGGTAGGCGGCGGAGGCCACCGCGCTGGAGCCGGCCTTGCGGCCGACGACCTTGACGTGAAGATGATAGATCGCCATCACGATCCGAACATCACCACGGCGAAGCGCACGTCGGAATGACGTATAAGCGCGCCCTCGAAACTAATTTCTCGGGACTGCTCGCACCGTTTCAGCCCGTCTCGGCGACCTTACAGCATTGCGGTAGGCGCTCAACTATCATCGCTCCATCGACAGCTTATGGAGACGACGATGCGCAAGCCACGGGACTTCGATGCGGAACTGAAGTCGCTGGAAGACAAGGCGCGGGACTTGAAAGCTCGCAAGGTGCAGCAGCTTGGCGAGCTGGTCATCTCGACCGGAGCCGACGGCCTCAGCGCCAAGGAACTGGCGGGCGCGCTGATCGTGCTGGCCGAAACCAAGGACGCCGGAAAGAGGGAGGCATGGGCGAAGCGCGGGGCCGCGTTCTTTCGAGGGCGGGAACGGCGATCTGCGCCATCGCCTGACCGCGACGCTGGCGGCGCTGCAACGCCATCGGGCGGCGCGCAACCGGCATCAGAGAGTTCGGGCGCGTCATGACATGCGCACCTGGCAGGTCGAGCGCCGCAATCGGACGCGGCATCTGATCGAACTCGGCGGCCTCGTCGTCAAGGCCGGGATCGTCGACCTGACAGGTGATGATCGCGCCGCGATCTACGGCGCACTGCTCTGGATGGCCGACAAGCTCCGAAGCGAGCGGGGTGAGCACGCACGGGCGCTCTGGACCGCGAAGGGAAAGCAGGCATTCGGGGACAACTGAGCATCACTATCGCCGAACGGCGCGCCCTCTTCGTTGTGCGTCGCGGTCACGGAAAAAGAACGCGCTCCAGGGCATCGGCCAGCGCGCGCCGTTTTGCATCGGGCAGCTTGGCGAGGTTGCGCTGCTTCCACATGACGGCGGGCAAATGCTGTGCCTCCGGTATCCCGAGAAGCGCCCAATCCGGTTCGCCGCGCTTGAAGCCGGCAAGGAAGCGCCGGTGCTCTTCCGGCATGTCGGCCACCATCGCGGCGATGATCGCTTCTCGTGCGGCCTCAAGGCCCGCAAGCGCGACAGGTTCCTGAGTCATGCCGGCAAAGCCCCGTGCGAACTCCTCACGGAGAGGCTTGCGGGTCGGGGCCAGAACTTCGGCCATCGGACGGTTGTGGCTGATGACGTAAACCAGAAAGGCGCGGCGCAACTCATCGCTGATGCCCTCGCTCGCCAGCAGGCCGTGCACGTCGAAGAGGTCGCGCGGGTGTTGGCGGTCGAATGCCGCCACGATCTTGCCCGCATAGAGGTCGGCGAATGACACCACCTGCATTTCAGCGAAGCCGAAGGCGTCTTCGACAGCGGGAACCACACCCATCACGACGGGATCATAAACCGCGCCACGGAGCACTGGCGTCACCTCGATCTTGATCTGCGCGCCGCTCGCGCGAACGATCAACTTGGTGACGATATCCTCGTCGGACGAACGCGAAGCATTGACCCTCGTGGCAGGCATGCCCCGCTCGATGCGCTCCTTGATCCGCAGCATAGCGGCGTCGATCGCCGCGAGCGATGTGGCCCGATCTTCGACTGGCAGATAGGTCAGGTCGATGTCCACGGAGAGGCGCGGCATGTCGCGCACGAACAGGTTGATCGCAGTGCCGCCTTTGAGCACGAATGCCCGCTCCTCCGCGACGAAAGGAAGGACGCGAATAAGCAGGGCGACCTGCTGTCGGTATGTGTCCAGGAAGGCCATGAAATTCACGGGCCTGCAAGGTCGGACGGCACGGTGATGTTGTAGCGCGGATCGAGCTTGCCGCCTTTGACGAGGACGCGCTTGCCCGAACCCAGATCGACGCGGGACATGTCGAGCCGGGATCGCCACGCATGGCGGTGGCGGTCGGCGAAGAAAAGAAAGAGCCGCTTCACCTTCACGCTGGCGCAAGCCTCCAGCAGAGTTTGCAAGCGGCGCGGGCTCAAATCGCTCATCCCTTCCATCAGGGCATCGATCTGATGGAAGCTCTCATGCTCGGGGAGCTCGTCGAGCAATTCGAGAACGGCGCGCTCCTTGGTGGAATAGCAGATAGGCAAGGTCAGGCCGCCGGCGCTGACCATGACGGGGCTTGGCTCGGGCGGTGCGTCGGCATCGCCGGGAAACAGTCGCAGGCTGTTGTGCCAATGAAAGGTCACGTCGAGCGGCAGGCTCACCAGCCAGGTCGGCGGGCGCGTCGGCCCGTAAAGGTGAACCTCGCGCATGGCAGTCGAAAGGTAATGGGCGTAACCCTGCTGTTCGAGCGCGGTACGCCCGCCGACGGTCAGCGGAAGGTCCAGCACCGTCTGGAGAGAAACGGCCACCTGCTGCCAGGTGAGCGGCGTGCGCGAGCGGCGATAGACGCGCCGGGCCGGGCTATCGAGCCAGCCCGCGCGAACATACTGGCTGCGCAGCGCCGATGAGTAGCCGTGGGCTTCCATCCAGGCGGCATCGGCCAGGAGTCCCTCGGGGAGATCCTGCTGCAGCCGGTTTAGCTTGCTGCCAGAACGCATATCCATGTTTAACATTTTGGCATATTTTCAAACCAATGTCGAGTTCATATTTTTCGACATTCACTAAGTCATACTTAGCGTTTCGTTGAATCTACAAACCATCCCTCGAGGTCAATGAGGGGACCGCCAACATCGGATCATCCTTAAAACTCCGCTTTCAGAGCGGAATTTTCAGTATGATGCTGCGGCAGCCCCGGCCCAACCGCCGCTGCTCGCCCCGGGATGGGTGAGGTGGTCCCCATTTGGCGGACAGATTGGCGGCTTCGCTAAGCTTGGTTCTGGTGTGTGTCACGCCGCCATGTTGATGCCGTCGCAGGCCGTATGGACCTCCTCCGGCGTTCTGCCGCCGAGAGCCGAGTGCGGCCTCGTACAATTATAGTAGGTGACCCACCTGCCGATCCCGGCCCGGGCCTGCGAGCCGGTCTCGAAGGCGTTGAGGTAGATGCACTCGTATTTCAGCGACCGCCAGAGGCGCTCGATGAACACGTTGTCCATCCACCGGCCGCGGCCATCCATGGAGATCCGCACGCCAGCGTCCAGCAGCACCTGAGTGAAGCGCGGGCTGGTGAACTGGCTGCCCTGGTCGGTGTTGAAGATGCCCGGCCGCCCGGGCGCCGCGTCGAAGCCGTTCTTCGCCCTCGCTGGCGCACCGGCCATGGTGTTTGCCGCGCGCTTCGCCGACCGCATCGGCAAGGGGATCCGTGGCGCGCCGCGGGACGCGCTGGTGGCCGATGTCACGCCGCCTTCCATCCGCGGGCGCGCCTACGGGGTGCGCCAGGCGCTCGATACGGTCGGCGGCTTCCTCGGCCCGCTCCTCGCCATCGCGCTGATGGCGCTGTTCGCCGACGACATGCGAACGGTGTTCTGGTTCGCCCTCATCCCCGGCGCGCTTGCGGTGGCGTGCGTCATCCTGGAGGTCGAGGATCTGGGGGTCGAGGATCGCGCCATCGGGGAGGAGGGCTCCACCGGCCGTCCGCCGCCGGTGCGCCTCGCCGATCTCCGGCAGTTCGACGGCGCGTTCTGGGGCGTCGTCGCCATCGGCGTGGTGTTCACCCTTGCGCGGTTCAGCGAAGCCTTCCTCGTGCTGAAGGCGCACGACGAGGGCCTACCGCTGGCCCTCGCGCCGCTCGTTCTCGTGGCCATGAACGTCGTCTATTCGCTCGGCGCCTATCCCGCCGGTGCCTGGTCCGACCAGGCCTCGCCCACGCGCTTGCTGCTGGTGGGGCTGGCGGTCCTCATCGGCGCGGACCTGATGCTGGCCTTCGCGCCGGGGCTGTGGGGCGCCTTTCTCGGCATCGCCTTGTGGGGCGCGCACATGGCGCTCACGCAGGGCCTGCTCGCCAAGCTGGTTGCCCAGCACGCGCCCGCGACGCTGCGCGGCTCCGCCTTCGGCCTGTTCAATCTCGCCACCGGCGTCGCCATGCTGGTGGCGAGCGTCGTTGCGGGGGTGCTGTGGGAGCGGATCGGCTCCGCGGCGACCTTTGCCGCAGGGGCCGGTTTCGCGGTCCTCGCGGCCCTCTTCGTGATGGTATCCGCCCTGACGCGCCGGGCGGGGCGCGAAGATCCCTCTCCCGGCGGCGCGCACCTCCCCTGAGACGCCCCGGCTCCAGGCCGGGCGCCTGTCTTTCACAGGATGGCCATGCAACCGCAGTGCTAATGCCACAGGTATTTGATGAGCGCGGCGATCCCGAGCACGACAAGGATGAGGATCAGGAGCCCGACCAGCCCCATCCCCCACATGCCGCCGTCCATCATGCCGTCGTAGTTCATCATCGTGTCCTCCTCATCCGAGCGATGCGCTTCGCAGGCGCAGCGCGTTGGCGATGACGCTGACCGAGGACAGCGCCATGGCCGCCGCGGCGATGATGGGCGAGAGCAGCAGGCCGAGCCACGGATAGAGCACGCCGGCCGCCACCGGCACCCCCGCCGCATTGTAGATGAAGGCGAAGAACAGGTTCTGGCGGATGTTGCTCATGGTGGCGTGGCTGAGCTGGCGGGCGCGCACGATGCCCTGGAGGTCGCCCTTCAGCAGGGTCACGCCGGCGCTCTCGATGGCGACGTCCGTGCCCGTTCCCATGGCCACCCCCACGTCCGCCGCGGCGAGGGCCGGCGCGTCGTTCACGCCGTCGCCGGCCATGGCGACGATGCGGCCTTCCCCGCGCAGCCGCGCCACCACCTTCGCCTTGTCTTCGGGCAGGATCTCGGCCTCCACCTCGTCGATGCTGAGCCTGCGCGCGACCGCCTGCGCGGTGGTCTTGTTGTCGCCGGTCAGCATGACGACCCGGACGCCCACCGCCTTAAGCGTCTGAACCGCGGCGGGGGTCGTGGGCTTGATCGGGTCGGCGATGGCGATGAGGCCGCCGAGGCGCCCGTCGACGGCGACGAAGATCACGGTCGCGCCCTCCCCGCGCAGGGCCTCGGCCTCCGCCGCGAGGGCGGAGAGGTCCACGCCTTCCTCCGCCATGATGCGATGGCTGCCGATGACGAGCTTGCGGCCGTCCACCGTTCCGGTGACGCCCTTGCCCACCGGGCTGTCGAAGTCCTGCGCCTCGCCGAGCGGCACGGCCCGCTCCGCGGCGGCGTCGACGATGGCGGCAGCCAGCGGATGCTCGCTCGCCCGCTCCAGGGTTGCGGCGAGCCGCAACAGCTCGGTCTCAGTCAAGCCGGCCACGGCCTTCATGGCAACGACCTTCGGCTTGCCCTCGGTGAGGGTGCCGGTCTTGTCCACCACCAGCGTGTCGACCTTCTCGAACCGCTCCAGCGCCTCGGCATTCTTGATCAGCACGCCCATGGAGGCGCCCCGGCCGGCCCCCACCATGATGGACATGGGGGTCGCCAGCCCGAGCGCGCACGGGCAGGCGATGATGAGCACCGCCACGGCGGCGATCAGCCCGTGGGCGAAGCGCGGCTCCGGTCCGACGATGCCCCACGCCGCGAAGGCGAGGATGGCGATGGCGATGACCGCGGGCACGAACCATCCGGACACCTCGTCGGCCAGCCGCTGGATCGGCGCGCGCGATCGCTGGGCCTCGGCCACCATGTGGACGATCTGCGCCAGCATGGTGTCGCGGCCGACCCTGCCGGCGCGCATGATGAAGCCGCCGGTCTGGTTGAGCGTGCCGCCGATGAGCCTGGCGCCCACCTCCTTCGTGACCGGCATGGACTCGCCGGTGATCAGGGATTCGTCCACCGACGAGCGCCCCTCGACCAGCTCGCCGTCCACCGGCACCTTCTCGCCGGGGCGCACCCGCAGGCGGTCGCCGACGGCGACGATTTCGAGGGCCACGTCCTCGTCCGAGCCGTCGCCGCGCACGCGGCGCGCGGTCTTGGGCGCGAGGTCGAGCAAAGCGCGGATGGCGCCGCCGGTCTGCTCGCGGGCGCGCAGTTCCAGCACCTGCCCCAGCAGCACCAGCACCGTGATGACGGCGGCGGCCTCGAAATAGATGGCCACCGAGCCGTCTGCGGCGCGGAAGGTCGAGGGGAAGATCTGCGGCGCCACGGTGGCAACGACGCTGTAGAGCCACGCGACGCCCGTGCCCATGGCGATCAGGGTGAACATGTTGAGATGCCGCGTGACCAGCGACTGCCACGCCCGCACGAAGAAGGGCCAGCCAGCCCACAGCACCACCGGCGTTGCCAGTGCCAGCTGGATCCGGTTGGCAGCCTGCGCACCGAGCAGCATGTGCAGGGTGGTGAGGTGCCCACCCATCTCCAGCGCGAGCACCGGCAGCGCAAGCGCAAGGCCGATCCAGAAGCGCCGCGTCATGTCCACGAGCTCGGCGCTGGGGCCGGTCTCTCCTGTCGCCACCTCGGGCTCCAGCGTCATGCCGCAGATGGGGCAGTTCCCCGGCCCCACCTGCCGGATCCGGGGGTGCATGGGGCAGGTGTAGATCACGTCCGTCGGCTGCTCTTTCGCTGCAGGCGGCGTCGCCATCGCGCCGGCCGCATAGGCCGAAGGGTTCGCCTCGAACCTGTCGTGGCACTTCGCCGAGCAGAAGAAGTAGCTCTTGCCCCGGTGCTCCGACTGGAAGCCGGCGGTGGCCGGGTTCACCGCCATGCCGCAGACGGGGTCCTCGACCATCTGCGCCGATGCGGGGCCTGCTTCCATATGCCGATGGCCGGCATGGTCGTGGCGGTGATGACCTGCGTGCACGTCCTGCTCAGTCATGGGACTTCTCCGGAAGGTGGGTCTTCCCGGACGGAAAGCCGATCCGGGGAGGAAGGCGGCAACACCAGGGTGTCCTCACCGAAGGTCCGGGTAGCAGACACGTCGCGTCCCCGGCCGCCGGATTGATCCTCCTCCCCCGGCGGGATGGATTGGGGGATCGGGACGGCGCACGCCGTCCCGATCCCTCCGCTCACATGGCTCCCATGGGTCCCGGCATGAGCAGTTGATCGGCCGTGCGCTTCTGCGCGTCGTCGAAGGCGGCGTAGAGCGGCCCGAGCGCGCCCTTCAGCCGGCGCAGGGCATCGAGACGGGCGGCGAGCATCCGTTCATGAAGCTCGAGCCGCTGCGGCAGAGCCGCGGGGCCCTGTGCCCCCATCATCATCATGTCCTGCATGTCGCCCATCATGCCCGACATGCCGCGGGCGTTGACGCGGAGCGCCTCGGTGAAAGCGTTCCACAGCGGCTGCTGCGCGTCGGTGATCTTGAGCTCCGTCTTGAGGAAGGCGATGCGTCCCTCGATGCGCCCCGGGGCCATCATATGGCCCATCATGCCCATGGAACCTCCCCCCATCATCCCCATCACGCCACCTCCCATCGTGCCCGGCTGCACGTCGGAAGCTTGAGCGGCGGCCGGAGGCTGCGGGGCAGGTGCCGGAGCGGTCGTTTGAGCAGGGGCTGGCTGCGCCGCGCCGGGCGGGTGGTGCGCGTCCTCGGCCAGAGCCGGCCCAGCCGCGATCAGCAATGCACCCGCCGCACAGGCCATCATCAGCTTGCGATATGTCGTCATGACAAGCGTCCTCCAATTGTGGCGAGACGGCACGCGCCGCTCGCATCGGCCTCGAAAGTGTCGAATGGGCGTCACGATGGCGTGACGACATCCCTGTTGCTGTTCATTGAAGCGCTCGGCGAAAGACGGAATTCGCCAAAGTCCTGGACACCGACGTTCGGGCTTCAGACCTGCTGGAAGGTCCGCTCCCCGACGGCGTCGCACGGCCGGTGCCCATCGCATGGTTGTGCGCCCGCTGCGGATGAGCGTGCACGCGCATCGCGCGCGGCATCAGGTCGGGCACCATCCCATGACCCGATCGCCCTCCGATACGGAAGGCGGCTCAGGAGGGGTCAGGCCTGAAAACGAGGGGGATCCAGAGCGGGAGGAACCGTCAAGCCACGGGCGACCTGATCGATAAGGTCGAAATGCTGACGGGCGAAGGTCGGATCGAGGACATCTTCGGCAATGCTGCCGATGACCATGGCATGGACACCGCAGGCGACGGCACAGCATTTTCCATGATCGACGACCTGCGATGGCTCGCCAGAATGGTCGACCAGACCGGAGGCTACGACGTGCTGCGCATCATGCATGACACTCGCTTGCGCGACACCTCTATGCGCCGCAGGCTCGTCATGGTCATGACACGGCATCGGCCTGGCATTGGCCAACGGCGCAAGCAGCATCGCCACCCCGACCAGAACGGCCGGCAGCAGCTTCGCCTGTCTCAGTGCCCGCCATAGCCAGATCATCGAAGGGACTGCCTCCCAAACATATTTTACTACAATCCGTGCCTATCCGGTTAAGGCATACACCCACTAGATGTTGGGTGCTGCCACTCTCCTGAATAAAGCGCATCGAATGTCGGCGCGTCGACTTCGCCGGCGATCCCGAGCAACGAGCGGAAGGCGTTGAAGGGGTAGAAGCGCCGATTGAAGCGGAAGGTGAACTCGTTAAGGTAGGCTTGCAGATGCTTAGCGCTGACGCCGTGATGAGTGCCGCTGAGCCAGGTCTTCAAGTTCAAGAAGACGAGATGGATGATCGGCAGAAATTCTTCGGCGACGTCCGGATCGCCGCACTCGGCGATGGCGTGATGGTCGTAGCCGCGCTTCCGCAGGCTGGCGTAGGCGCTCCAATCGTCCGTCACCGTGAGGGCGCCCGGCGCGACGGCGCTTTCGACGAAGCCGCAAAGCTGTTCGGCGCTCCGGTCGGACACGACAGCGAGCCGGACACGCCCGGCGTAGCGTCCATCCTTCCGCGCGTCCTGCGCGCTCCCCGGCTTACGATGGCGCACCTCGACGGCGCAGGCGACGAGGACTTTGTGATGCACGCCACGGCCCTCGCCGCGCGTCCGTCCGCCGATCCATGTCTCGTCCACTTCGACATGTTGGCCGGGCCGACCACCGATCCTGTCCTGGTTGGGCCGCACCATTGCGGCGCGGAGCTTGTGCAGAAGGCCGAAGGCGGTCTCGTAACGCGAGAGCCCGAGCTGGCGTTGGAACTGCACAGCCGACATGCCGGTCGTCTGGCTGGCGACGAGATAAGCGGCCCAGAACCATGCGCTCAGCGGAGTGTGCGAGCGCTCCATGACGGTCCCCGCCGTCAGTCCCGTCTGGCGGCGGCACTTGCGGCAAGTCAGGATGGCCGGCCGCGTGGCGATGCGAAACGGTTCGCCGACTTCCCCGCAATGAGGGCAGGTGAAACCCTCGGCCCAGCGGGCCTTTTCGAGATAGCTGGCGCACGCTGCGTCATCCGGAAAAAGCTGCTGGAATTCGGCGAGCGATTTCGGAAACGCCAACCCCGCGCGGTCGAGAACGTCCATCAACGCCTCAATCGATCGAATGACTGGCGTCTAACTACATCTAGTGGGTGTATGCGTCAACCGGATAGGCAGGCTACAATCTTCTATCCTGAGAAATTCCGCGTTGATCGTGATCAATGAGCCTGTTGCTTGAGAAGATTATCTCGCGAACGAGCCGATCCAGACGGTGTGTCACGTCGGACAGCGCGCGGTGTATCCTTCGCTTCAGCTCCTGGCCCCGCAGCAGTCGGACCGGCTGTCCTGAACCGGCGGGCATGGCACGTCCGCATAGGAGCAGAAGACGCAGCAATCCCCGGGCTTGGGTTTCAATACGGCCCCGCATGCCCGGCAACGGTAGAAATATCGGCGGCATCGGTTGGCATCTTCTCCTTGAATGCCGCGCCGCAGCGCGGGCAGGTGATGGTGGCTTCCAGGGTCGTCATGAGCACCGCTCCACCCATTGTCTGAGACCGGATCGTCTGTGACCCGCGATCGTAGGCCCCTCACCGAAAGAACACGTATTTCACCGACGCCGCGATCACGAGCGCGAACACCACCATGCCAATCATCCGGACTAAGCCCGTCCCATGCCGCCCATTATGTCCTGCATCATGGAAACCTCCCGTCATTCAACCGCCTCAAGAGCGGCCCGCGCCCGCTCGTGCGCAGTCTCTGCGACAATCTCTCCGCGCTCGAGCCGCCAGCCCTTCACCAGAGCGTAGACCGCCGGGATCACCACCAAGGTCAGCACGGTCGAGGAGAGCATGCCGCCGATCATCGGCACGGCGATGCGCTGCATCACCTCCGATCCGGTACCGGTGCTCCACAGGATAGGCAGCAGCCCGGCCATGATGGCGACCACCGTCATCATCTTCGGCCGCACCCGCTCCACAGCCCCCAGCATGATGGCCCGGTTAAGATCGGCCCGGGTGAAGGGCCGGCCCTGCGCCGTCCGCGCGACCTTCAGCTCGCGCATGGCCTGATCGAGATAGATCAGCATGACGACCCCGGTCTCGGCGGCGACGCCCGCGAGCGCGATGAAGCCCACCCGAAGGAGCGGCCGCTCGGCGATCGACGGCCGCACCACCCGCCATCCCGGATATGCCGCGAGCCAGCGGGTCCGCAAGCGCATCGAGGAGGGCTTCGGCTGGATGAAGGCGGTGGCCGGGCTCGACAGGCCGAAGCTGCGCGGCCGCCGCCTACAACCTCGTCCGCCTGCCGAAGCTGCTGGCGGCGCCGGCATGAGCGAGACCACCGACGCGTCGCTGCAAGCAACCAAATCCTACGCCGTATCAGGGCTCTATGCCACGCCAGCCCCAAAGCACTCGCTTCATGAATAATTGCGGCTAGCAGCGTGGTCTTCCCTCCGGTCGATCTCTGGCGCGGAACGAGACCGAGGAAGGCGGCGAGGTCGCGGCCGCTGCGGAAGTCCGATACATTTGCCACAGCACTGAACAGGGCGGTGGCGACGATCACCCCGACGCCGGGAATAGACAACAAGGCCCTGCAGGCGGAGTTGGATTTGGCGAAAGCGGCAAGCTCCTCGTCGATCTCGTCAATGCGGGTATCGATCGCCTCGTATTCGGCGGCAAGAGTGGCGAACAATGTCCGGCAAACCGGATTGAGCTGAATCTCCTGGCAGGTCAGTTGTTCACGCAGAAATCGGCCGAAACGCATCCGGCCAGAGCCGAAGACCAGCCCGCGTTCGCGAAGCAGGCCGCGCACTTGGTTGACGATGGCGGTGCGCGCCGTGACCAACCGTTGCCGGACCCGGTGCAATGCCTGGATGTCCATCTGCTCCTGCGATTTGATCCCCACCGCATGTCGACCTGGCCGCTGCGCGGCTTCCGCGATGGCAAGCGCATCGTTCCAGTCGTTCTTCTGAGCCTTGGCGAAAGGCCGGACGCTCTCGGGCGTCAGGAGCCGGACGTCGTGACCCATCGCCATGAGCTGATGCGCCAGCCAATGCGCACCGGAACAGGCCTCAAAGGCGACGTTGAGGTGCTCCTCCGTTCTCTGCTTGAAAAACGCGATCAGCCGCGACCGAGTGAATTGCCGGCGAAGCACGATATCGCCGTCGCTGCCGAGCGCGACCAGGTGAAAGCTGCTGTTCTTGCCGATATCGATGCCGATCTGCTTGATTTGCACGTGATGCCTCCTTCTCATTGGACGACGAAGCGTATTCGCCGGGGAGGAGGCGAACCATCCCACAAGACGAGGCTCGGATCGGGCAAAAGAACGGGATCGTCTGACAATGGGCGCGGCGAGGGACGAGACCCCGCCAGCCGGCCGATCAGCGCTACGAGAACGCCTATCTCTTCGGCGCGATCTGCCCGGCGCGGGGCGTCGGCGCCGCCTTGGCGCTCCCCTACATCGGCACCGACGCCATGCAGATGCACCTCGACGAAATCTCGACCGTGGTCGCCCGAGGAGCGCACGCCGTGCTGCCGCTCGATCGCGCCGGATGGCACACCACGGGAATGCTCACGGTGCCGAAGAACGTGACGCTGATCTTCCTGCCGTCGCGATCACCGGAGTTGAACCCGGTCGAGCAAATCTGGTAGTACCTGCGCTCGAACTGGCTCTCCAACCGCGTCTTCGAGACCTACACCGACATCGTCGACGCCGCCTGCGATGCCTGGCGCAGGCTCGTCGACAGCCCGGACGTCATCACATCGATCGGAATGCGCGACTGGGCACACATCGGTCTGAAATGAGAGCCGTTGGTATAACGCAGCGGGTTACGAAGCGGCCAGTATGCTGCGATTTGTCACGCAATGTCGACAACATCCACAATCGATCCATCGACCCCTCGGAGCGCTTTTCAGAAGTCCCAACTCTATGATTCAGTAGAGAAAATTGGGATTGATTCGGCCATGTCTCGTCGTAATTTGTCACAACCGTCACTCGCCGATGCATTGGTGAGCCACCACAGCCGGGGAAACAAGTTTCTGGAAGACGTTGCGAAGCTTATCGATTGGTCAGCCTTCGCAGTTTTGTTCAAGGATATCCATGGCAATGCTCTGGGTGCGCCTGGCTTCCCGCCGATCGCGATGTTCAAGATTGCGCTCTTGAAGCAATGGTACGGCCTGTCCGACCCGGCAGCGGAAGAAGCGGTGGCCGACCGGCTGTCATTCCGCCGCTTCTGCGGCTTTCCGCTCGATCAGAAGACCCCCGACCACATGTCGATCTGGCGGTTTCGCCAAAGGCTGGTCGAACTGGGGCTTCAGGACACGCTGCTTGCCGAATTGAACCGGCAGTTGGAAGGGCGTGGCCTTCTGGTCAAGCGCGGCACGCTGGTCGACGCCACCATCATCTCGGCGGCGGTTGCCAAGCCGGACTATGACAAGGGCCAGGTGTCGGAGCGCGATCCCGACGCGGGCTTCACCCACAAGCACGGCAAGACCTATTTCGGTTACAAGGCGCATCTGGCGGGCGACGGGGAGAGCGGTCTGATCCGCCAGGCGCAAATGAGTTCGGCCGATTTGCACGACAGCCAGATGGCCGCGGCGCTGATCCAGGGTGACGAAGACGCCTATTACGCCGACAAGGCCTATGATAGCCAGGCGCTGCGCGATGAACTGACGGAGCGCGGCATCAAGGACCGGATTGCCTATAAGGCGAGGCGAGGCAAGAGGCAGCCGAATTGGCAAAAGTGGATGAACAAGGTCGCCGCCAGTGTGCGGGCCGGCATCGAGCGGACCAACGCGACAATGAAGAACTGGTACGGCATGGCCCGGGTCCGTTATCTCGGCCTGGTGCGCAACCACTGCCATCTGCAACTCGTCGCCTGCGCGATGAACGCCAAACGGGCGCTCGTTCTCATCAAGGCCGGAGCGGCCTGAGGGGCGAGGTGCGTCCAACATCAGGATATGGAGGCAAAATCGGAACCAATGAACCGAAAGTGAGCCAGCAGCGCTGGATTGTCGCTGACCCGGATGACCCGCTGCGCGTCGCCGGAAAGTTGTATGTCGCCGCCGCGATAGTTACTGATTATCCGCGGCTTGACGTCCGTTCCGGTGAAGTCGGGCGCGGTGTCCATATGCGAGCAGAAGCAGATAACCGGCACTGGCTTTTCGACATTGGAAGGAATGGTCGCATAGACGTAGCCATGCTCATCCAGATGCGCGTCGGTGAGGCCGACCGCCAGCAATTCCTCGACCAGCAGGCGGCCCAGGTTCTTCTGCTTTTCGGTGGAGGGCTGTGTCGATGACTCCGGGTCCGATTGCGTGTCGAGGACAACGTAACGAAGAAAACGATTGGTCACAGTATCGATCATGAAGCAGGTCCAATTACCGCTGAGTCTGGAGCAGAGTTGAGATATTGTTCGAGCGCCTCGATACTCGTCATCACGTCGTCGAAGGTAGGCGGTTCACCGAAGATCATGGCTGACATACGATCGTAGTCCGCGGCCAGTTTCTTACGCATGGCCTCAGTCGGTACGAGTCGATAGTTGCCTGGAACGGCGCGATCATACCGATGGTCCGGCGCACGAAACATCAGCTCCTTGTGCCGACGGCTGGCTTCGGCGAGATCCCGCATGTTTGCGGTCGCTACCCCATAGTCAGGATGGGTCCATATCTGGTGGACGTCATAGTAGTGGCGTGAGTACCGATTGAGATCGGGTGCCTTCCGCTCCGGGTTTGCCTCGAGAGTTCGCTTCTCGGTCGTCTCTGTCATCGCATGGAGGATGAGGACCTTTTCCCAAAAGGTCCGTTCCGGCTTGACGGTTGTGACGCCGCGAACCGTGAGATCGAGTCCCGGTCTCATTTCCGATGCGATGTAAGGCACGATCTCCCGAGGCTCGGCCGGGATGGGATCGGGGCGGGCGCCGCCTTCGATACGCACCGCTGCCTCGATATAGCCGCCGCTGGTATCAAACACGCTCTTGTAGCCGATGACCAGAATGTCGAGCGCTTCCCTTCTTCGGTAGGCGTCGTAGCCGAAGCCGAGAGAGAAATGGCATGTTTGGTCGGCTTCTTCTTCGACGGCGGTGATTTCCTTGGCCAGCAGTTCCTTGAGTGGGCCGGAAATATATCGGCCTGCGGCCTCGTCGACCTGCTCGGCCAAGGTCTTCTGTTGCTGCGTCACGGAGGGGAGGGCGGCTATGTCCGCCTCGAGCGGCACCTTCAAGTCGGCTTTGTAGATGCCGATGTCGATATCTTCGGAAAAGCGCCGGATCAGACCATATGCCTTACTGAGGCTGGTGCCGCCCTTGAAGTAGAGACCGATGGGGTCGGCGGGTCGCCTGTTGAACAGGAAGTCGAGCACCCAGCAGACATAGAGGTCCTTCTCGATATTCTCGGCTCGCGTTTCCAGTTCGGCCGCGACGGTTGAAAACAGCGCCCGGCGCTCATCGACGGTGGAGCGAAGGATTTCAATGAACGTCTGATGCATGCGCGTCCTCGGAATTCTGTTCCTCCGTCGGCCCGCCATCGCGATCAGCGAGGAGCAGTGCGCCCGTTATGCTGGCGACCAACGGATACATCCAGGCCGGGATCGCACTGATGTTTTCGCGCAGGTCCTGGAGGATCATCTGGCGATTGGGATTCCGTTCCAGATGGCGAGCGATGCCATTCACAACGGTATCGAGATTCGATTTCTCGTCCCGAAACCAACTGAGCGCCTGAATCACGCGCATGGCCGGCCGGCCGGCCCAGAAGGCTGTCTTTGCCGAGATGCGTTTGAAATCCAGTTTGTAGATGACCGGCTTCGTCGCGTGCGGATCACCGGCATTGGCCTCGATCTCGATTGACGTTGCCCCCTGAATGCCCTCGTTCATAACCAGAATCCGTTCTGGTTGTGGTCCTGCCTGGACCGGGCTGCGAACTCGTTTGGGGTAAGGCCGCCGAGGCTCGTGTGAGGCCGGTGGCCGTTGTAGTCGATCCGCCAAGCTTCGATGATCCGACGTGCCATCGGCAAGCCCTGGAACAGGTGCTCGTTCAGACATTCGTCGCGGAAGCGGCCGTTCAGGCTCTCGACGAAGGCGTTCTGAACCGGCTTGCCGGGAGCGATGTAGTGCCACTCGACACCTGTGTCCTGCTGCCAACGCAGGACCGCGTGCGAGGTCAGTTCGGTGCCGTTGTCGCTGACGACCATGAGCGGCTTGCCACGACGTTGGATGATGGCGTCCAGCTCCCGTACGACCCGGTGGCTCGACAGCGACGTGTCGGCCACGAGCGCCAGGCACTCCCGGGTGAAGTCGTCGACGATCACCAGCACGCGGAACCGGCGTCCGTCCGCGAGCACATCGGAGACGAAGTCCAGGCTCCATCGCTGGTTGGGTGCCTGCGGCAAGGTCATCGGCGCTCGCGTGCCAAGCGCTCGCTTGCGTCCGCCGCGACGGCGCACCGACAGCCGCTCCTCGCGGTAGAGCCTGAAGAGCTTCTTGTGGTTGATCTCCTTGCCCTCTCGCCGAAGCAGGATCAGCAGACGCCGATAGCCGAACCGCCGACGCAAGCTCGCCAGCTCACGAAGGCGCTGGCGGAGCGCGGTATCGTCGCCTCGCGTCGAGGCGTAGCGATAGGTCTTCGGCTCGATGCCGATGAGGCCGCACGCACGCCGCTGCGAGTAGCCCTTCTCCTCGATCGCCCAGGTCACGACCTTCCTCCGGGAACTGGGCGTCAGAAGTTTTTTCCAAGAGCCTCGCGGAGAGTGGCTACGTCGAGCATCGACTCGGCCAGAAGCTTCTTCAGCTTCCGGTTTTCCTCCTCGAGCGCCTTAAGGTTGCGGGCGTCGGACACCTCCATCCCGCCGTACTTCGTGCGCCACGTGTAGAAGGTCGCGTCGCTGATCCCGTGCTTCCGGCAGAGGTCCACGACCGGGATTCCGGCCTGGTGCTCCTTCAGGATCCCGATGATCTGTTCCTCGCTGAACCGGCTCTTGCGCATCGTCCGTCTCCTCTCGACGGATCCTAGCTTCTGAGCGGGGTCATTTCAGGGGGCAACGTCAGGGCAGTCAGGTCGCTTGTCCCGGTCCTGGTCCAGCGCTTGCGGACATGCCGCACAAGACGCCGCAGATGCGCGCGCACCTCGACGCCGGACGGCGTCTTTCGTCGATTGCCCGCGCGGTCCGATAGTACCAGGAGCCGGCTTTCCCGAAATTCTGCTGCGGAAAGGCGAGCGGCTTCGCCTTCAAATCGGCCCCCGTCTCGATGCCGAGCCTCCGGGGATGCCGCTTGCGAGCGGGCGGCGGCAAGGGAAGCTGCGCCGCGGCTGGCTTGCGGACCGCACTGCCGAAATCATCAGTTGCCAGCCGCGCCCTTGCCGCCTTCGCTCTTCGCGGCAGCTGGGGATCGCCTCGCGACATGCGAG
Organism: Ancylobacter sp. IITR112; assembly: GCF_041415945.1. Classification (NCBI taxonomy): domain Bacteria; kingdom Pseudomonadati; phylum Pseudomonadota; class Alphaproteobacteria; order Hyphomicrobiales; family Xanthobacteraceae; genus Ancylobacter; species Ancylobacter sp. IITR112. The sequence goes on from NZ_JBGCUS010000004.1 coordinate 64,503, forward strand.
GAGGAGACCTCGAGCAGGAAAGGCCGGACGCCGATGGGTGCCGGGAGAGGTGATGGAAAGGAATGACGTTGAAGAGCTGAAGGAGCGTGTCCTGTGCGCGGCCGTGCTGGAAAAGGCCGGCTTCGCGATCGACCTGAAGGAGAGCACGCGCCGGGCCGTCAAATATCGCCGGGGCGACGACATCGTCATCGTCATCCATGACGGCAAGGGCTGGTTCGATCCGCTGTCCGAGGCGAAGGGCGACGTGTACGCGCTGGTCGCTCATCTCGATCATGTCGCGTTTACCGAATGCCTCGACCGTGTGGCGGAGCTCGTGGGCTTTATCCCGAACGAGCCCGTCTGGACGCGGCCGGCGCGAATACGCGCTGCCGATGTTGGCATTGCGGAGCGCTGGCACCGACGCCGCAAGCCCTGGCCCGGTTCTCTCACGAGGCGCTATCTCGGCGAAGAACGCGCGCTTTCCGATACAGTAGTCCGGGCCGCGATCCGGAACGACCGGCTGCGCGAAGGCCCACGGGGCAGCATGTGGGCGGCCCATACCGATGAGGCCGGGGTCATCACCGGCTGGGAGGAGAGAGGGCCGGAGTGGCGCGGCTTCGCCACCGGCGGGGCGAAGGTCCTGTTCCGCTTCGGACCTGTCGATGCCACCCGCTTCTGCCTCACCGAGGCGGCGATCGACGCCATGAGCCTCGCCGCGATCGAGGACATGCGGCCCGACAGCCTGTTCCTCAGCACCGGCGGCGGCTGGTCGCCGGCGAGCGTGGCGGCGATCCGCACGCTTGTCATGCGTGACAACGCGCTTCTCGTTGCCGCCACCGACAACAATGCGCAGGGCGATGCCTATGCCGAGCGCCTGAAGGCCATCGCGGCCGAAGCGCCCTGCGGCTTCGAGCGCCTGCGTCCGAACGCCGGAGATTGGAATGAGGATCTGCGATCGATGAAGAAGGAGAAGGATGAGGAGGGAAAGGAGGCCCTGCTGCCGCATGCCCGCCGGCCGCGTCAAGGGTGAAGCTTCGCCCGGCTGCGCCGGCCCTTGACCCGCCCGGACGGAGAGGCGGCCGCCAAGGAGGGGTCATGAAGGGCTGAAGAGAAGATGGTGATCCCCGCGAAGGGGAGCTGCGCTCCGGCCCGACGAGGCTGAAAGGAGCCCGCCATGAACCTCCCACCCGTCCGCAAGGTCTTCGAGGGCGTCGCCGACCGGCGCCAGATGTTCCGCATGTTCGACCGCCACGCGCAGCGCCCCAACCGCTGGCAGGGCGACGACAGTGCGCTCTATCGCGGCGAATGGTTCGAGATCGGCCAGGTCGAGCACGACTACATGTTCGAGGTGCTGCCGCCGCTCTGGATGCGTGGCGACATGTTCGCCATGCGCGAATTCCTGACCGGGAGCATCACCAGCGTCTTCTTCTCGCTGACGATCGACGGCCGGGCTCGCTACTTCCACGGCTATTGCGATCTAGGCGACCCATGTTCTCCCGATTGCCTGAAGGCGGTGATCGCCGAGCGCGAATCCCGGCCGGCGAAGGCGATGACGCGCGAGGAGCGCCTCGAGCACATCTGGAGCGCGACGAACGACGACTATCGTGGCTATGCCGACTGGCGATTCCCCCACGCCGCGCGCGGCAGGCGCATCGTCATCGTCTATCGCCGGGTTCGGGGCCGCGACTTCAAGCTGCTCGACCAGCTCACGGACGCGGAGATCGGCGCCAAGCTTCCGGTGCATCTGCGCTACCTGCCCGACCCGATCGCGGCGTAGGTGCTGCCATGTTCACCTTCTCCGTGACAGACGTCCATGCGGTCATCACGCGCGGGCGTATCGATGCCCTCGCCAATGGCGGCTTTCGCAATCCCTATTACGGCCTCCGTCCCGGCAAGGACGAGAAGCCCGGTCTCTGGCTGGTCGGCGACGAGGGAGTCTATCTGCTCTCCAACGGCAAGCTCGCCGAGGGGCAGCGACCCCTCGTCGTCTATGCCGAGGAATGCGATCCGAAGACCAACCCCGGCTACTGGCACTACAAGCGCCAGCATTTCGGCGGCGATGACGGGATCGAGTTTCTCGATGCCGAGATGCTCGTGAAGCAAATCGCCGCGGTTCCTCGAGCCACGTATGTACGGATCGAAATGACCGACACCAGCATGTCGATCACGCCGATCCGCCGCTGACATCCCGGGCCGGCCGGCCCGTCCCCGACATCACCGCGATCGTCGCTCCTGCCGGAACCCCGCCGGCGGGCCGATGCCGCGCGCCTTCAGCACAGGAGACATTTCCCATGGCGCAGGACGATCCCTTCACGCTCGACCTCTTCGGCAACACTGCCCTGTCCTCCGGGCTCGGCCTCGGCATCACGGCATTTGCGGCCTCGTCCAACGACAATCCCGATCACGACGATGACCCGCCGCTATCGGCGCCGGCCTCGGCGATGCCGTTCGCTTCGCGGCAGCTCGTGTCGTCATCCCCGGGCCGGACGCGAGGCGAGAATTTCCATCTCGCCTGCCACCGCGCCTTGGCGAAAGGCTGGAAGGACCGGGCGCGCGACAATATCGCCGCGATCCGCCTCGCCGCGGCGATCGAATCCGAGGAACGCCCGGCGACGATCGAGGAACAGCAGCACTTGATCCGCTTCACCGGCTTCGGCGCGTCCGATCTCGCCAACTTCGTGTTCCGGCGGCCTGGGGAGGCGGAATTCCGCAAGGGCTGGGAGACGATCGGTGCCGAGCTCGAGGACGCCGTCGGCGATCTCGATCATGCCTCGCTCACGCGCTGCACGCAGTATGCGCACTTCACCCCGGAATTCATTGTCCGCGCGGTGTGGACAGGGCTTCAGCAACTCGGATGGCGGGGCGGGCGGATCCTCGAGCCAGGCGTCGGCACGGGCCTGTTTCCGGCACTGATGCCCGAGTCGCTTCGCGACGTGTCGCACGTCACCGGCATCGAGCTCGATCCGGTCACGGCACGCATCGTCCGGCTGCTGCAGCCGCGGGCCCGGATCCTGACCGGCGATTTCGCCCGCACCGAGCTGCCGGCGAATTTCGACCTCGCGATCGGTAACCCGCCCTTCTCCGACCGCACCGTGCGATCGGACCGCGCGTACCGCTCGCTGGGCCTGCGCCTCCACGACTATTTCATTGCGCGGGCGATCGACCTGCTGAAGCCCGGCGCACTCGCGGCCTTCGTCACCAGCGCGGGCACGATGGACAAGGCGGACGGATCGGCGCGCGAGCACATCGCGAAATCGGCTGACCTCGTCGGAGCGATCAGGCTGCCCGAGGGCAGCTTTCGCGCCAGCGCCGGCACCGACGTGGTGGTCGACCTCCTCTTCTTCCGCAAGCGCAAGATCGGCGACGCGGAAGGCGATCTCGCCTGGCTCGATCTCGACGAGGTGCGGCCGGCGACGGAGGACGAAGGCCCCATCCGCGTGAACCGCTGGTTCGCGACGCATCCGGCCTTCGTGCTCGGAACCCATGCGCTCGCCTCCGGGCCCTTCGGCGAGACCTATACCTGCCTCCCGCGCGAGGGCGAGGATCTCGGCGCCGTGCTCCCGGCGGTGATCAACCGTCTTCCGGAAGCCGTCTATGACGGCGAGCCCGGCATCATCGACCTTGACCTTGAGGATGGCGCCGACGAGGCGGCTCCCGACCTGTCCGGCGATCGGCATGTGCGCGAAGGCAGCTATGTCTTCGACAAGGCCCACGGCCTGATGCAGGTCCTCGATGGCAGGCCCGCCGCGGTCCAAGTCCGCAAGCGGCGGAGCGCCGACGGAATCCCCGAGAAGCATGTCCGGATCCTCCAGAAGCTGATCCCGATCCGCGACGCCGTGCGCGAGGTGCTGAAATGCCAGGAGCTCGACCGGCCCTGGAAGGATGCGCAGGTGCGCTTGCGCATCGCCTGGTCGAGCTTCGTCCGCGACTTCGGCCCGATCAATTTCACCACCGTCTCGATGACGGAGGACGAGGAGACCGGCGAGGTGCGCGAGACGCATCGCCGGCCGAACATACAGCCGTTCCTGGACGATCCCGATTGCTGGCTGGTCGCCTCGATCGAGGATTATGACCTTGAGACCAATACCGCGAAGCCCGGCGCGATCTTCACCCAACGCGTGATCTCGCCGCCGGCGGCGCCAGTGATCACCAGCGCGGCCGACGCATTGGCCGTGGTGCTGAACGAGCGCGGCCGCGTCGATATCGACCATATCGCCGAACTGCTGCACCGCGACCGCGACGATGTCGTCGCCGAGCTCGGCAGCGCCATCTTCCGCGATCCCGCCGACGGCTCCTGGCAGACAGCCGACGCCTATCTCTCCGGCGCCGTCCGCGACAAGCTGAAGGCTGCGGAGGCGGGCGCGGCGCTCGACCCCGACTATGAGCGCAACGTCACGGCGCTGCAGGGTGTGCAGCCGGCCGATCTCAGTCCCTCCGACATCACCGCGCGGCTCGGCGCCCCGTGGATTCCCGCCGCGGATGTCGTCGCCTTCGTCAAGGAGACGATGGGCGCCGAGATCAGAATCCACCATATGCCGGAACTGGCCTCCTGGACTGTGGAGGCCAGGCAGCTCGGCTATATGGCGGCTGGGACGTCGGAATGGGGCACCGACCGCCGGCATGCCGGCGAGCTTCTCGCCGACGCCCTCAACAGCCGTGTGCCGCAGATCTTCGACACGGTGAAGGAGGAGATGAGCGAGCGCCGCGTCCTGAACGTCGTCGACACGGAGGCCGCGAAATCCAAGCTCTCGAGGATCAAGGATGAATTTCAACGCTGGATCTGGTGCGATCCCGACCGCACCGACCGGCTGGCGCGGTTCTACAACGACCGCTTCAACAATATCGCGCCGAGAGCCTTCGACGGCTCCCATCTTAAACTTCCGGGCGCCTCTGGCGCCTTTGTTCTTTATGGGCACCAGAAGCGCGGCATCTGGCGGATCATCTCGGCCGGGTCTTCTTATCTCGCCCACGCCGTCGGCGCCGGCAAGACCATGACAATGGCCGCCGCCATCATGGAGCAGCGCCGTCTCGGCCTGATCGCCAAGGCGATGCTCGTCGTGCCCGGGCATTGTCTGGCGCAGGCCGCGAGGGAGTTCCTGGCGCTCTACCCCTCGGCGCGCATCCTCGTCGCCGACGAGACCAATTTCGTGAAGGAGAAGCGACATCGCTTCCTCTCGCGCGCGGCGACGTCGACCTGGGACGCGATCATCATCACGCATTCGGCCTTCCGCTTCATCTCTGTGCCCTCGGCTTTCGAGCAGCAGATGATCCAGGACGAGCTCGAGCTCTACGAGACGCTGCTGACCAAGGTCGAGAGCGACGACCGCGTCTCGCGCAAGCGGCTCGAGCGGTTGAAGGAGGGGCTGAAAGAACGCCTGGAATCGCTGGCGACGCGCAAGGACGATTTGCTCACCATCTCCGAGATCGGCGTCGACCAGATCATCGTCGACGAGGCCCAGGAGTTCAGGAAGCTGTCCTTCGCCACCAATATGTCGACGCTCAAGGGCGTCGATCCGAACGGCTCGCAACGGGCCTGGGATCTCTATGTGAAGTCCCGCTTCATCGAGACGAAAAGCCCGGGCCGCGCGCTCGTGCTCGCCTCCGGCACGCCGATCACCAACACGCTCGGCGAGATGTTCTCGGTGCAGCGGTATCTCGGATACGCGGCGCTCAGCGAACGTGGTCTGCATGAGTTCGATGCCTGGGCCTCGACCTTCGGCGACGTGTCGACCGAGCTCGAGCTGCAACCGTCGGGCAAATACAAGCCGGTCACCCGCTTCGCCACCTTCGTCAATGTGCCGGAGCTGATCGCCATGTTCCGCTCGTTCGCGGACGTGGTGATGCCGGCGGACCTGCGCCGCTATGTGAAAGTTCCGACGATCTCGACCGGCCGGCGGCAGATCGTCACCGCGAAGCCGACCGCGGCGTTCAAGCGCTACCAGGTGCTGCTGGATGAGCGCATCAAAGCGATCGAGATGCGCGAACGGCCGCCGGAGCCGGGCGACGACATCCTGCTCTCGGTCATCACTGACGGACGCCACGCCGCGATCGACCTGCGCCTCGTCGATCCGGACAACGACAACGAGCCGGACAACAAGCTGAACCTGCTCGTCGCCAACGCCTTCCGCATCTGGAAGGAGACGGCCGAGAACACCTACCTGCGGGCCGACGGCAAGCCGTTCGAGCTCCCCGGTGCCGCGCAGATGATCTTCTCCGACCTCGGCACGATCAGCGTGGAGAAGACGCGCGGCTTCTCGGCCTATCGCTGGATCCGGGACCAGCTCGTCCGGATGGGCGTGCCAGCCGCGGAAATCGCCTTCATGCAGGACTACAAGAAGTCGGAGGCGAAGCAGCGGCTCTTCGGCGACGTGCGTGCGGGCAGGGTCCGCTTCCTTCTCGGAAGCTCGGAGACGATGGGCACGGGCGTCAATGCGCAGCTGCGCCTGAAAGCCCTGCACCATCTCGACGTGCCCTGGCTCCCCTCGCACATTGAGCAGCGCGAGGGCAGGATCGAGAGGCAGGGCAATCAGCACGACGTCATCGACATCTTTGCATATGCGACGGAGGGCTCGCTCGACGCGACCATGTGGCAGAACAACGAGCGCAAGGCCCGCTTCATCGCCGCGGCGCTATCCGGCGACACCTCGGTCCGGCGTCTCGATGATCTCGGCGAAGGCCAGGCCAACCAGTTCGCCATGGCGAAGGCGATCGCCTCCGGCGACCCGCGGCTGATGCAGAAGGCCGGGCTCGAAGCGGACATCGCCCATCTCGAACGGCTCCGTGCCGCCCACCAGGACGATCAGTTCGCCGTTCGCCGCCAGATCCGCGACGCCGAGCGCGAGATCGAGTTCGCGACCCGGCGCATCGGCGAGATCGAGCAGGATATCGCGCGCCTGGTCCCAACCACCGGCGACGCCTTCGCGATGACGGTGACCGGCAAGACCCATGGCGAGCGCAAGGAGGCCGGCCGGGCGCTGATGAAGGAGATCCTGACGCTCGTGCAGTTGCAGCGGGAGGATGAGAGCGTGATCGCCTCGGTCGGCGGCTTCGATCTCGAATATTCCGGCGAGCGCTTCGGGCGCGATGGCTATCGCTACAGCACCCTGCTCCTCCGGACGGGATCTGAATGCGAAATCGACCTGCCGGTGACCGTCACGCCCCTCGGCGCGATCTCTCGTCTCGAGCATGCCCTAGACGATTTCGATGGCGAGCAGGAGCGATTTCGGCAGCGTCTCGCTGATGCTCGGCGTCGCCTCGCCTCCTACCGGTCCCGTGACGGAGGCGCGTTTGCCTTTGCCGAGGAACTGGCGGAAAAGCGGCGTCAGCTCGCGGCGATCGAGGCCGATCTCGCTGCTGACACGGAAAGCTCGGCCGAACGGGCTGCCGCCTGACCGCTTCAGCGCGACAGGCGGTTCTCGTCGTCAATCAGCACGAGCCGGGCGGGCGCCGCGTTGGACCATCGCCACAAGACGAGGTTCAAATCCTCAGCGGTCGAGCCGGCGGCGAAACTGCGGACCAGCAGGCCGTTATAGCCGGCACCGATCAGGCGCCGGGCGAGAGCCTGGGTCTTCGCTTCGCCGCTGGCCTTCATCTGATCCCGCCAGGTCGTGTCGGCGATCGCAGCCGCATCCATTCCCTCTGCCGACAGCGCGGCATCATCCCGGCAATCGAAGATGCCATCGATCTCCGCCTCATAGGCGACGAGTGTCGTCGGCTGTAGATTGCCGACCTGGTTGGCTTCGCGCAGCGCCGTCATGACCGAGAGCGACGTGTAGAGCGCGGGCACGCCTTTCGGATTGAAGCGTCCGCCATAGAGTTCGGCGCCGCGGCCCGACAGCGGCTCGCGGGCATAGATCGGGTTCAGTGCCCGGTAGAGCTTGCCGTCATGGCGCATGAGCGGTCAGGCGTGAACGCCGGCGTCGACAGCGTCGATATAGTCGAGCACATCGTCGGCCCGGCCGCTGCGCACGAGCTGCATCGCCGTCTGCCCGGAAAATCCCGGCAAGGGCTCCGACCGATACCAGGCATAGGCCATCAGCGCCGAACCGAAGCGCGGCTCGACCTTGTTGATGACCTCGATCATCTCGCGCAGCCGGCGCTGCGTCTTGTCCGAGCGGATCCGGTCCCTGCGCTGGATGGCGTCCTTGCCGAGACCAGCCGTGCGGGCGATCTCCTCGCTCGTAGTCCGGAAGGCTTCGGCGATGCGCCGCGGCGCGAAAATGCCATCATCCGCGTATTGGGCGAGGCCCATGGCTCAGACCTCCATGTCTCTGTGCCGGTGATATTGACGCAATGTAGCGTCAGAAGAAGCGGAATGCAAGAGAAGGGAGAGGGAGGAGGAATGCCCGCTCGCAGATCGGTCGGACCGCTGACGCTGGCGCTCAACCGCGCCCCACGCGATCCCGGCCCGTCGTCCTGCGCAGGGCTGAAAGCCCTGCTGGTCCAGCCGGGCAGGGATGCTCGGCCGCAGTTGCACCGGCCCGTCCGCTCCGCGGGCCGGGGGGTGTCTTCGGAAAGAAGACGAGAGAGGGCCGCCCGGCCGGGCTGGTCCGCAACCCCCTGGATGGAGCATCCCTATGCACCTCATGAAAGTCGATCCGCGTGCGCTGAAGGAAAACCCCGACCGCGCGCGCCAGACCAAGGCAACGCCGCAGGCCGACGCCTTGCTGCTCGCCACCATCAAGGCCGTCGGCCTCGTGCAGCCGCCCGTGATCACCCCCGAAGCCGGCGGCGGCAACGGCTACATCATCAATGCCGGCCACCGCCGCGTGAAGCAGGCGATCGCCGCCGGCCTCGAGGAGATCGATGTTCTCGTCGCGGACGCGTCGAACGACAACGGCGCCATGCGTTCGATGATCGAGAACATCGCCCGCGAGCCGCTGAACCCGGTCGACCAGTGGCGCGCGATCGAGCGCCTGGTGGCCCTCGACTGGACGGAGGAAGCCATCGCCATCGCGCTGGCGCTGAACGTCCGTCGCATCAAGCAGCTGCGCCTGCTCGCCAATGTGCTGCCGGCGATGCTCGATCACATGGCAAAAGGCGACATGCCCGACGAGCGCCAGCTGCGCACCATCGCCGCAGCCTCGATCGACGAGCAGAAGGAGGTCTGGAAGAAGCACAAGCCGTCCAAGGGCGATCCGCAGGTCTCGTGGTGGAGCGTCGCCCAGGGCCTGCAGAAGAAGCGCATGTATGCCCGGCACGCGAGCTTCGGCGACGACCTCGCCCAGGCCTACGGCATCGAGTGGGTCGAGGACCTGTTCGCTCCGGCCGACGAGGACAGCCGCTACACCACCAATGTCGAGGCCTTCCTCGGCGCGCAGCAGGAGTGGATGGCCAACAACCTGCCCAAGAAGGGCATCATCGCCGAGTCCACCAACTGGGGCGAGGTGAAGCTGCCGCCGAAGGCCGAGCGCGTCCACGGCAAGCCGACGAAGTCGGATTGCACGGCGATGTATCTCGACCGCGATGGCCGCGTGCAGAGCGTGCACTACCGCATGCCCGAGCCCAGGAAGGCCAAGGGCAAGGCGGGGAGCGATTCCGACAGCACGGCGGACGAGGTCGGCGTCGTGGCGAAGACCCGCCCCGACGTGACGCGCAAGGGCGTCGAGATGATCGGCGACTTCCGCACCGACGCGCTGCGCGAGGCCCTCGGCCGCGCCCCGATCGAGGACGACACGCTGATGGCGCTGCTCATCCTCGCCTTCGCCGGCCAGAACGTCTCCGTCACCACCGGCAGCGGCGGCGTATATTACGGCCACAGCCGGCTGGCGAAGCATGCAGCCATCCTGTTCGACGGCGAGGGCAAGCTCGCCTTCGACATGGACACGCTGCGGGTTGCGGCCCGATCGATGCTCGTCGACGTGTTCTCGTGCCGGGAGAACGCCACCAATAGTGGCATCGTCGCCCGCATCGCCGGCGCCACGGTCGGGGCGGACGGCTTCCTCCCCAATATGGGGACCGACGACTTCCTGTCGTGCCTGGCACGCCCGGCACTGGAGGCGTCGTGCAAGGACACCCCGGTCCTGCCGCGTCAGCGGGTGAAGGATACGCGCGCGGCGCTCGTCGAGCACTTCAAGGAAGCTCGTTTCGTCCACCCGGCCGCGCTCTTCGCTCCGGATGCGACGGCGCTCGCTGCGTGGCTGTCGTCCAACACCTCGTCCGAGGATGGCGACGAAGCCGATGAAGAAGCCGACGGCGCGACCGCCGAGCCGTCCGACGAGGACGGCGAGGCCTTCAGGGAAGCCGCCGAATAGGCCCGCTCCTCTTCCCCTCCGATTGAACCCCGCCGCCGGCATCGCCGGCGGCGGCTTTGTTTCCGACACCCCGCGAAGGGAGACTTTCCATGTCCGCACAACTGATCTTCGACCGCGTGCCGCTCGGCGCGCTTGTCCGCTACGCCGACGGATCGCCGCGGCCGCCCGAACGTCATCGCAAGAAGCTCTCCGCCTGGGAGAACCGCAACAGCAGCGGGAGGCTTATCGCCAAGCGCGCGCCGGCTGTCGTCGGCAGCACCACGCTGCCCGCCTCGATCACCCTGCACAAGGGGGACTTCGGCAGCGGCGGCGTCATCGTACTGCGCGTTCACCAGACCTTCTCGGTGAACAGCGACCTCACCTTCACCGTCGTCGAGCGGCCCGCCATCGGTTCGGTCCTGGTCCTCGACCGTGCCGGCGCGGGCGGCGAGCTCGTCCACCTCGCGGAAAGCCGCGAGGCCGCGCAGACCTGGCTGAAGAGCCATGGCTACCCGCACGCCGTGCTCCACGAGGTCACGGCCGACGAGGCTGCCATCGGCGCCGACGGGGGGAGGGCCGCGGCATGAACGCGACAGCTGCCGCCAACGACATCGAAGAGGCCCCTGGATTTCCGGGGGTTTCCTTCGGTCGCGGCGCCGACGGGCTTCTCGTCGCGCTGGTCGGCGACACCGCCTTCGCCATGGCGCCGGCGCGCGATGGCCGGCATTATCTCGTCAGTGGCTGGCGCATCCGCAAGCCGATGGCACAGTGGTCCCGCTCCGACTTCTACGGCCATTGCGGCGAGCTCGCCGACGAGGCGGCATTTCGTGCCCGCGTCCTCGAAAGCGCCGAGCATCAGCGGGAGAAGCGGGCGCTCGGCCGCAAGGAGGTTTATTCGCGCGCGAGCACACCATTGGGCGCCTCGCAGGGTGCGACGCTCTACGCCGAGGACGTCGTCTTCCACTCCACGGCCGGCCATGGCGGCTTCCACATCTCGGCCGACCGCAATCGGAACGTCCATCCGCTCCTTCGCGCCGAGGGCGGTTGGTACGAAGAGGATGAGTCCTGGGCCGCAGTTGCGATCACGTTCCCGCATCTGTTCACCGCCTTTGAGCGGCGCTGTGCCGAGCGCACGATCAAGGACAGCTGGCCCGATGCCTGGGAGGCGATCTTCGGCACCGTGCTGCTCCCCGGCGAGTCCCGCGAGAAGGATCGCCGCGACTTCGAGCGCGATCATGCCGCTGACTGGATCGTCGCCTCGGCGATCACGTCGGACCAGCAGCCAGGCTTCGTCGAGGTTGTCGCGACGCTCGGCGGCAAGCGCGGTCCGGGAACCGAGGAACGGCGATTCCTCGTCCCATCGGCCGAGTACCGGATCGGTCGCTTCCGCTTCATCATCGATCCGGCCCGGCATCGCGTCTATGGCGGGCCGTCGAGCTTCATCGGCTGGAGCGGGAGGGTGGTCACATGACCGCGCGCGCCGACCGCTTCGCCGAGCTCTCCCGCATGCAGGAGGCGCGCCGTGAGATCCAGCGTCAGCTCGACAGGATCAATCGTCAGATCACCCGGCGGATGACGGCCTTCATCCCGCAGTTGAAGCCGCGACACAGCTTCTTCCGGCGCGGCAAGGCTCCCGAGCCAAGCGCATTCCTCGAGCGCTATCGCGCGCAGCTTGCGGCGCTCACGGCCGAGCGACAGCCCGAGATCGATGCCTTTTCGCGAAAGCTCGCCCGGCAGGACCTGGCGATCGCCGCGCTCCGCGACCGCCTCGGATGCCCGGAGTGCGAACCGACCGAGGCGCGCCGAGAGTCCCGAAGGACGGCGAGGGAGCAAACGCCATGAAGCGCAAGGCGTCACGGCCGCCGAAACATCCTCTCGTCGCTCATTGGGACGATGAGCGCGACATCGGCAACGGCATCATCGTCACGCTGCACCCCGACCATTTCTTCTACGACGATTGCCGGGTGATGGGCTTCGACACGGTGCGCGCAGCGCGTGAAGCCCTTCGGAGCGTCGCCGCGAGATCGGAACGGCAGGAGCGGCGCTCATGAGATTCCGCTGCCATCGCTGCGGCCAGACATGGCCGGACCATCCCGTCACCCGCGTTCCCTGCCCGACATGTCGGGCCGCCGCAGGGACGTGGTGTCGCCGACCGTCGGGGCACCGCGCCATGGAGCTCCACGTCGATCGCGAGCACAGTGCGCTCGCCATGGGATGCCTCCAGCGATGCCCCGGCCCAGCCGGCGACGCTCAGCTGAGCCTCGACCTGCAGCCGTCGAAGCGTGCGCTGGAGATGCTGCCGAGCGTGTATCCGTCTCCCGGCCGTTCGACGTCGCGGGGCGCATGAACGTTGGGCCGTCGCGGGCAGCCTCCCCGCCCAGACGCGCCCATACCGCCCCCCGGCGTTCACCGTCATCCCACATCGTGCGGTGGATCCCCGAATCCGCTCGATGGCGCATCCTCGTCTTCGGCGCCGCATCCGCTGCCGTCGCGCTGTACCCCGGAGGCTTGGCGCGCCGAGGTCACGGGCTCGACCGGCTCTGGCGAGCGAAGGCCGGGCGCGTCCGATCGCGCGCGACGCTTTGCCGGCCCCCTTTCGTCAAGGACGACGGCTCCTGCACGGCGAGACGGCCTGTCATGGCGGTCTTTGCCGGTCGGCTTCCCATGTCGAGAGTCCGGTCCGCCGGACCTCCCCCCGGGTTTGTCGCGGTCTTAAGCCGGCGGCCGGGCGCTTCAAGGCCGCTTCGCGCCGCGTTGCGGCCGGAACCGCCACTCTCGCAGGGCGTGCCCGCGTCCCGCGCGAGTGCCTGAAGGCCCTGCTTGGCCGCACGCCCACCCCGCTCGATCCGGCGTCCCCGGACCCTGAAGCACCCGTCTTTCCGCCGGCTTGTTCCGACCGCACCCGCAGGGAGGACCGGCTGGAGCCGGTCCGGGCCTCGGGAGAAACCGAACGAAAGGAAATCGCCATGACCAAGTCCGCTGCCGCTCCTCGCCAGGCCGCCAAGGTCGTCCAGCTCCGCAAGGGCACCACCCTCGAAATGGTCAAGCTGTGCTGCGCCGACGCCGCCACCGCCACGCTCATCTCCGAGCGCTTCGGCCTCACCGTGGTCGACGGCGACGGCATCCGCGAGCTTCATCACCGCCTGATCGTCGAGACCGCCGGCAGCCTCGACGAGGGCCTGGGCGAGCGCGCGATGCAGATCCATCTCCAGCGCATCGTCGGCGCCTATGTCGGCTCCGCCCATGGGGCCGGGCAGTTCTACAGCCGCGCGGTGACGGAGGCCCGCGACGCCACGGCCAAGGCCGCCAACGATACCCGCGACGAGGACCTCGACGGCCCGGTCGGCTTCGACAGCGCCGCGCAGCGCAAGCGCGAGTTCGCGGCTGACATGGCCCTGCAGTCCTACGCCCTGCGCATGGCGGCCGAGGGCGCCGTCGCTGCCTATGAGCACGTTGTCGGCGAGCGCTGGAAGCCCTTCGAGCGCCCGGTCGAGAACCCGGGCCAGAGCGTTGACCGCAAGGCGGCCGAGCTGCAGATGGCCGCCTTCGGCTGAGCTGCCCCTGGGCGAGGCTTCGGCCTCGCCCTCATCTCTCACTACCAAAAGGCCGGCCCATCAGGCAGGCTGTGTGGAAACGATTGGAGGCTCCGGTTTTTCCGGAGCCTCTTTTTGTTTCAGGCGGCGGCTTGGCTGATATTGGTCGCGCGCAGGATGTTGTAGGCGAGGACGGAGAGGGCCATCTCGGTGCGTGTCCCCTTGAGGTTTCGGGTGAGGAAGCGTCCGCCGGCGGTCATCCTCTTGAGGGTGCCGAAGGGATGTTCCACGGCGCAGCGCCGTGCCCGCATCATCTGCGGCGTGGCGCGCGCATCCATCCGGTTGAGGGCCTCCTCATCCAGGTGGCGGGTGACCAGGCGCCGGGCGGCGGTGGTGCAGCGGGGCTTGAGCGCGCAGCCGGAGCAATCGGGCGAGGCGTAGATGACGGCGCGATCCCTGCGCTGCAGCTGCTTGCGCAGGAGCCTGCGTCCGGCCGGACAGGCGAAACTGTCGCTTGCGGCCTCATAGGTGAAGGCGGTGCGGTCGAACAGCGTGCCGTCGCCCTGGCTGTTGACGGAGCGCTGGGCGGGCACGCAGGCGATGATGCCGTCGCGCTCGCAGGCGCTGGCATGGGCGCCGTTGTCGAATCCCTTATCGGCGACCACCGCCAACGCGTCGCGGCCGAGGCTCGCCTTGGTGGCGCGCGCCATGGGGTGAAGCTGACGCCGGTCGGTGGGTTCGTCGGTGACGTCGTGATGGACGATCAGGCCGGTGTCGGCATCCACGGCGGTCTGCACATTGTAGGAGGGTGGCTTGGGGCCCCGTCCGGCGCCCATGGGGCGCACGTCCTCCTCCCCGTCGACCAGGGTCGTCCGATCCGTCTCGTCGAGCCTCGCCGCCATGAGGTCAAGCTCCGTGCGCCGGGCGCGAAGGGCAGCGAGCGCCGCCTCGACTGCCTCGGGCGCATCGTCGGGCTCGGTCGCATCGGCCGCGTCCAGGCCGGCGAGATAAGCGGCGATCGTGGCATCGAGCCGCGCCGCTTCCCGCCCGATCTCCTGACGGCCCATGATCTTCTGTGCGCTCGCCGCAGCGCGGAACTTCGACCCGTCCAGGGCCACCAGCCGGGCCGAGAACAGGCCCGCATCCCGGCACACCAGCACGAAGGCCCGGCAGGCGCCGACGATGGCGGGGCCGTTGTCGCGACGGAAGTCGGCGATGGTCTTGAAGTCCGGCGCAAGCTGCCGCAGCAGCCACATGGCCTCGACATCCCGCCAGCAGGCCCGCTCCAGCCGCCGCGACGAGCGGACCTCGTTGAAATAGCCCCACACATAGAGCTTCAGGAGATCGCGCGGATCATAGCCCGGCCGGCCGGTCGCCGCGGGCGCGGCCCGCCCGAACCCCAGCGCCTCAACATCCAGTCCATCGACAAAGGCGTCGATCACCCGAACCGGCGCATCGCCGGCCACGTAATCCTCGATCCGCGCCGGCAGAAGCGACGCCTGTCCCCGATCCGTGCCGACAATGTACCCCATGAAAATGGCCGCCCCGTTCCCGAGGCGGCCATCTTATCAATCAGACGCTTTCCACACAGCCTGCATCAGGGTCGGCCTTTTCTCTTGTCGCCATCGCGTCCTGCCGGCGCGGGGCTCTACTTGCTGAGCCGCCGAGGACGATCTTTTCGACGGAGCGCTGCGCAGATTGGTCAGCACGGCGGCGACATTCGTTCGAGCAGTCGGCCCCTTTTAGCCGGATATCACGCCTGCGACCTGTCTCGCCCCTCTGCGAATTTCCAGACCGTGACGATGGGAGAGCGGCCGGGAGTGGCGCGCTGGCGCGGCCCGTCCCGGACGGCGGTCCTGCCGGGTCCGGCGGCCCGCGCAACGGCTGCGCCGTCCTCCACTGCGTTCCGGCCCTGACCACCCCGTCGCGCAGGCGCGCCGGGGACCCCGGTCGGGTGCGCGGACCTCATGACCGTCCCCGCCTGACGGACCTCCGTGACGGGGCCGCGATCGGCGCGGCCTCCATGAAGGAGGTTCGGGACAATGAAAAGGAAGGAAAGCAGGCCGCGCACCGACATCTATGCGCAGATCACGGAAAAACTCGTCGCCGCGCTGGAGAAGGGGGTGCGTCCTTGGGTGCAGCCCTGGAGCGCAGGCAATGTGAAGGGCCGCGTGACGCGGCCGCTGCGCCACAATGGCGAACCCTACACCGGCATGAATGTGCTGCTGCTCTGGTTGGAGAGCATGGCGCGCGGCTTCGCCTCGCCGATGTGGATGACCTTCAGACAGGCATCCGAGCTCGACGCCCATGTCCGCAAGGGCGAAAGCGGCGCGACCGTCGTCTATGCCAGCCGGTTCAAGCGCACGGAGACCGACGCGCGCGGCGACGAGGTCGAGCGGGAAATTCCCTTCCTCAAAGCCTACACCGTCTTCAATTGCGACCAGATCGAGGGCTTGCCGGAACACTACTATGCCCGGCCCGCCGAACCGATCGCCAACCCGATCGAGCGGGTCGCGCATGCCGACCGCTTTTTCGGCAATACCGGGGCAGTGATCCGCCACGGCGGGACGAAGGCCTTCTTCGCCCCGTCCAGCGACCATGTCCAGATGCCGCCGTTCGAGAGCTTCCGCGACGCGGCGAGCTACTACGCCGTTCTTGGACATGAATGCGTCCACTGGGCCGGCGCGTCACATCGGCTCAACCGGGACCTCAGCCGCTACCACCAGGATCGCAGCGAGCGGGCGCGCGAAGAGCTCATCGCCGACATCGGCGCGAGCTTCCTCTGCGCCGATCTCGGCCTGGTGCCGGAGCTCGAGCCGCGGGCGGACCACGCGAGCTACGTCGCCTCCTGGCTCAAGGTGCTGCAGGACGACCGCAGGGCGATCTTCGCCGCAGCTGCCCATGCGCAGCGGGCGGTCGCCTATCTGCACGGCCTTCAGCCATTGGCGGAGAGCGAGCGGGAGGCAGCCTGATGCTTCACGCTCCGCCTTCGAACGGGGAGGGCGCCGAGTCCTCCCCGGCGATCCGCCTGCGCGTGCTCAGCCTCGGCGCCGGCGTGCAGTCCACCACCCTCGCGCTGCTCGCCGCCCATGGCGAGATCGGCCCCATGCCCGACTGTGCGATCTTCGCTGATACGCGCTGGGAGCCCAAGCCGGTCTACGAGCACCTGGCCTGGCTCATGTCGCCCAACGTCCTGCCATTCCCGGTCCATATCGTGTCTGCCGGTGATATCCGGGCGAATCTCATCGCGGCGGCGGGAGGCCGCCGCTGGGAATCGATCCCCGCGTTCACGCGCCGTGTGGACCGGCAGGGGCGCGTCTCGGTCGGCATGATTCGGCGCCAATGCACCGGCGACTACAAGATCGATCCAATCCGTCGGAAGGTGCGCGCGCTCGCCGGCTTGACGCGCCGGCGGTCGCCGGCCGTGCCGGTTGTCGAGCAATGGATCGGCATCTCGACCGACGAGATCATCCGCATGAAGCCGAGCTTCGAGAGCTGGCGCCTCAACCGCTGGCCGCTCGTCGAAAGGCGCATGTCGCGACGCGACTGCCTGTCCTGGCTGGAGCGGCACGGCTATCCGCGGCCCCCGAAAAGCGCCTGCATCGGCTGCCCGTTCCACAGCGACGCGGCGTGGCGGCGCCTGCGCGACGACGATCCGGCGGGCTGGGCCGATGCGGTCGCGGTCGACCGGACGATCCGCCGCGGCCTGCGCGGCATCCGGGGCGAGGTCTATCTCCATCGCTCAGCGATGCCACTGGAAGACGCCGACCTCACCACAGCGGCCGATCACGGCCAGCTCGATCTCTGGCCCAACGAATGCGAAGGGATGTGCGGCCTGTAGGCCGGGGCTGGCGCCAGTCATTCAATTGCATTACACTGATGGAACGAGGAGGCGATCATGGCTGCCAACGCACTTGTTCAGACCCGCATCGATGCCGACGTGCGCGACCGCGCATCCGCCGTGCTCGAAGGCATGGGCCTCACCGTGTCGGATGCCGTGCGTATCCTGCTCACCCGTACCGCCAACGAGGGCGCTCTGCCGCTCGAGCTCGTCACCAACAGCGAGGCGCATGACGCCTGGTTCCGGGCAAAGGTGCAGGAGGCACTGCAGGACACCCAGTCCGATATTCCCGATGAGCAGGCCGAGGCGCATTTCGCCGAGCGCCGCGCCGCGGCCCGGCGCAAGGCGGCCCCCGGATCGTGAACCTCGTCTGGTCCGCGCTCGCACTTGCCGATCGCGACAGCATCTTCAGCCATATCGAAGCGGACAATCCGCGCGCGGCGATCGCGGTCGATGAGCGGATCGCGGGCGCTGCGCGCCGGTTGATCGACTTTCCGGAGAGCGGCCGTCCCGGCCGCGTCGCCGGTACGCGGGAACTCGTCATCCCGGGCACACCCTACATCGCCGCCTACGTCGTGACCGTGGAGAAGGTCCGGATTCTCCGTGTCCTGCACGGAGCTCAAAGGTGGCCGGACGAGCTGCCGGAAGGCTGAGCCCGGTTCGGATACGACCGAGGGCGGCCGCAGCGCTGTGCCAGGCCGTCTTCCTCTCAATGACGACCCATCATACCGGCAGTCGGGCCGCGTCAAGGACGCGCGGTGCCCCCAATTTTGCCGCCGCTGCGCGACGACAAAATCGGCACCCCCACGCGCCGGCGCTGCCGGTCGCTGCGCGATCCTTGACCCGTCCCTCCAACGCCCGGTGCGCCGCCTCCCGTCATCGAGACGAAGGAGGTTCACATGACGAAGGTTCTCGACATCTACGCCGAAATCGCTGAGCTGCGCTCCGAGCTCGCGCACTGCATCCTCACCCGCAAGGAGCGCAGGGAGTCGCAACAGCGCCTTGAAGAGCTGCTCGCGGAGGCCGAGCGTCGCAGCCGCGAGGCGGAGGGGGCGTGAGCCCCCTTTTTTGTCGGCGCCGGCACTCCCGGTCCTGAGTCTTCCGCTCTTCGATGCTTCTGGTCGGGCAGGCCCGCACCGCGGGCAGGCGCTCTCGTCTCCGTTGTCCGCCAGCGGGAGGACTAGGCTTGGCGGTCTCGGCCTCTCCCGACCACGGCAGGTTGCCGGTTGCGGGAGCCGGATGGTGACACCTTGCGCGGAGGGTAGCGTTCCAGCCCTGCGGCGAACCGCTGCCGGGCCGTGGGACCGCTTTCGTTATGTCGGCGACGGGATGGGGTGCTGGGCCGGCCAGTGCGGTGCGCGGACCGCGGATCCGCGATCTGGGCGGAGTGAGCGGATAGCGCGCGGCATTGTGCCGTCGGGAGCTTGGCGATCTTCGCGCATGTCGCATTCCCCCGGTGTTGCGACGGCCTCCCCCATGGCGAACCCGATGTGGCAGGTCTGGCCGAAGGACGGGCGCTGCGCGCCCTCGATCTTGTCCCCGCAACGTCCGGCGCTGGCTTTTTTCCGCCGCCGGCCACCCCGAAGGGGACCCCGGCCGGCTTTGCATCGCGAAGCATATGTGGACGCCCCTATCGGGGGAAGATGCATTTTTCGAGCAGGAGCAAGAAACGGTCGGGTGCTTCCATATGTCCGGCCTCTGCGAGGCGGCGCATCTGGCCGCGGGCCCTGATGAAGTCCGCGGATCCTGGTCCCTATCAAAAAAACGCGCTCATATGGCGCAGCCTCGCGAACGGGTTGTCCTGATCCAACGGATTGACCGACTTGCATCATACTCTCTGGTGCACCCCTCCCGAACTGTTGTGAGGCCGAGCCTCGAATGACGATCAGATCGCGGCCGGCGCCGGCGTCACGATGCTGTTGCTGAAGGCACGCTTGCGCATGAGGACCGCCCAGGCAATGCGCGCCAGCTTGTTCGCCAGCGCCACGGTGACGAGCCTTGCCGGCTTCTTTCCCAGCAGCCCGCGCACCCAATCGAGCAGCCGGTCCGGGGAGTTGATCCGCGCCGATCGGATGATCGCGGTGGAACCCACGACGAGTAGCGTGCGCAGGTATTTGTTGCCGGCCTTGGTGATCTTGCCGAGCCGCTCCTTGTTGCCGGACGAGTTCTGCCGTGGCGTCAGCCCGAGCCATGCCGCCATCGCGCGCCCGGAATCGAACTGCGCGGCATCGTCGATCGTCGCGGCCAGCGCGGTCGCGGTCACCAGGCCGATGCCGGGAATCGTGGCGGGCCGGCGGCTGTCCTCGTTGGCCCGGTGCCAGGCGAGCATCTCGGCATCGAGCGTCGCGATCTGCTCTTCGAGCGCTTCGAGCTGTCCGACATGGAGCTCTTCGTCAATGCGCAGGGTGAGCCGATGACCCGTGCAGGGTTCGAGTATGTGCTCGACAAGCATGTCCGCGAGGCGGCCGAGACCTGCGCATCGTTGCGTGATCGGAGCGTGTCGCCACATCAGCTCCGGCACAGCTGCGCGGTCGTCATGCTGCAGGCCACCCACGACATCCGGAAGGTCGCCCTGTGGCTCGGTCATGCCGACATCCGCACGACGGAGGTTTATCTCCGCATGGACCCTTCCGAAAAGCTGGAAGCGGTCGAAGCGGTCGTCCCGCCGGAGCTCAGGCGTGGCCGGTTCAAGGCACCGGATGCGCTGATCGCATCCTTGCTCTTGGACCTGGAGGCACCGGCCGGATCGGAACGGCTCCGCACCTGAAGCGGCTCTCTCGCCCAATCGCCCCGGTCCTGCACCGGCATCATGCTCGACACGGTCTGTGCCGTGTCGAGCGGGGCATGTGTCGTCGGGTCAGAGGCAGGTGGCCGTGACCACGGGAGGGTGATGCACCGGCGGCGCTGAGCATGCTGATGAGGCGCCGACCGCCAGCGTCGATCTCTGCCGATCATGCGGCGAAGCCCCCAGGCGGCCTCTCTTCTGGGCTGGTCTGGCGCCGGCCCGGCCTTGGCCTGCAACGGCTCCGCCGACCTTCTTCCCCTGACCGCAAGCGGTCATTCCTCGCGGGACAACAAGCTCGGCTGCCGCCGTCCTCCGCTGCCGCTGCGGCCCACAAGGGGTGCAGCCGTCCGGTCCGTCGCCTCTCGACCGCCATCGAGGCCGCATCGGGCGGCTTCGGGCAAAGCTCAGGAGATACGACAATGGCTCAGATCGGCACCTTCACCCGCGACGAGAACGGCGCCTATGCCGGGACGATCAAGACCCTCACCCTCAACGTCAAGGCCACCATCAAGCCCTGCGACCGCGACACCGACAAGGCGCCCGACTATCGCGTCACCGCCAACGGCGTCGAGTTCGGCGCCGGCTGGAGCCGGACCGCCCGCGAGACCGGCGCCGAATACCTCTCACTCAAGCTCGACGATCCGTCCTTCACGACCCCGGTCTACGCCTCCCTGGTCCAGGGCGACAAGGGCGAGCACAAGCTCATCTGGTCGCGGTGACCGGCCAAGGGCGCTCCGCTTCCCGCGGGGCGCCCGCCTTCCATCCCCGCAATTATGCGGAGCAGAACCCCCGCCGAAGCCGGCGGCAACACAGACCTTACAGGCCAGCGCTCCGCAAAATCCCGCTCTCCGCATAACTCAAGGTGCTGCAGGACGACCGCAGGGCGATCTCCGCCGCAGCTGCCCATGCGCAGCGGGCGGTCGCCTATCTGCACGGCCTTCAGCCATTGGCGGAGAGCGAGCGGGAGGCAGCCTGATGCTTCACGCTCCGCCTTCGAACGG
>NZ_JBGCUS010000005.1 GCF_041415945.1 Ancylobacter sp. IITR112
GACAACACCATTATAGATGACGCACACATCACCAGGGTGGTCCCGCGACGGGTCGTTTATCCGGCCAGATTCAACATGTTCAGATCCGAAGGCAGCGTCGAAAAGCCCTGCGACACATGCTTGGGCCCGCTTGCCGCCCTCGGAGCCCGCACTCAGAAAGGCCAGGATCGCGGCAGCAAGGCTGTCGGGCGTGACGCTAAGCTCTCCTGGCTGGTCGGTGTACCGAGGCTGATATCTCCTCCGCACGGAGACGAAGGCTCTCAGCGCGTCACGGCTCTGAGCCGAACTCATCTTTTCGAGTTTGGCGATCAGTTCAACCATGAAATCGAATGGGGCCCGCCCGCCTGCGGAGATGGGGGTTTCGTCCCCGAGATAGGTCATGCGGAAATATGGTTGGTTGTTCAACGGTTGCGGTGACGTGACTCCCAGGTGGATCCCGAGGTCCGCCGCCACGGGCACCAGGACTTTCTCGGCAAGGGTTCTTGCCGAAAAGGCGTGGGGTGCGTTGACCGCATGTGCGGGCTTGATCCATTTTAGATCGGCGCGCGCGTCCACAGCGCGGGCCAATATGGCTGTTCCTAGGAATGCGATGTGGGTCCGGATTCGGCTCCGCTCGCATAGGTCGGAAAGTTGCTCTATGTAGGCGATCCAAGCTTGATCACCCGGATCGTTGTCCGCTTTGGCGGCCTCGTCCCGCAGAACGCGTTCAGCCACGATTTTATCGATTCGAAGCACCGATCACCCATCCGCGTAGAGCTACTGCTGCGGAAGGTTCTGCGATTCGGATTAACAACCTACCTCTCGCCTGGTTGGCCTCTGAATGTTCAAAACGATCAGTCTCTTCAGTGGCATTGGCGGTCTCGATTTCGGCTTCGAGGAGGCTGGTTTCGAGACCCGCGTGGCTCTGGAACTTGACCGTTTCGCATGTCGAACCATTCGATTGAACCGGCCAGGCTGGAATGTGATCGAGGGCGACATCAACAATGTGCCGTCAGCGGATATCCTTTCCAAAGCCAGCCTGAAGGTGGGCGAGGCGGATATGCTGATAGGCGGCCCGCCATGCCAACCATTCTCCAAGAGCAGCTATTGGGTGCGTGGTGACACGTTGCGGCTCGATGATCCGCGAGCCGACACGTTGGCGGGATATCTTCGCGTTCTCCGTGACACCCAACCGCGTGCGTTCTTGCTCGAGAACGTGGGAGGGCTTGCGTACGAAGGAAAGGACGAAGGGCTCCAGCTGCTGCTCGGGGGCATCCGAGATATCAACCGACAGGTGGGCACCAACTACCAGCCGTCGTGGCGCGTCATCCGATGCGTTGAGTATGGCGTCCCGCAGATCCGAGAGCGGGTTTTTATCATAGGCGCCCGTGACGGGCGCTCTTTCCGCTTCCCCGAACCGACCCATATGGGCACCGGCGGAAAGTCGCAGGATCTGTTCGCGTCCGCGCGAGAGCCTTTTATGACGGCTTGGGATGCGATGGGTGACCTGGCTGAGCCAAACAGTCTCGAGGGTCTGCAGATTGGCGGTAAATGGGGGGATCTTCTTCCGACCATACCTGAAGGAGAGAACTACCTCTGGCACACGCCTCGCGGCGGGGGGCGCCCTCTGTTTGGATGGCGAACCCGTTACTGGTCGTTCTTGCTGAAGCTCTCGAAAAGGCTCCCGTCATGGACGGTTCAAGCTCAGCCTGGATCAGCGATTGGGCCCTTCCATTGGAACAGCCGCAAGCTGACGTTCCAAGAGATGTGCCGTCTCCAGACATTTCCTGATGGCCTTCATGTTGATGTCGGCCGAACAGAGATGCAGCGCATGCTGGGGAATGCGGTGCCGTCGTTGATTGCTGAGATATTGGCCCGCGCGATCCGCGCTCAGCTCCTCAATGCGCCGATTAAATCCTCGCTGCGTTTAATGCCGCCAAGAAGGCTGCCGGTGCCGCCGCCAATCACGCCCCTTGCAGTACCGCGTGAGTACCTTGGGATGGTCGGTGACCATGCGCCGCATCCCGGCACCGGTAAGGGCCGTGGAGCGCAAGGGCTGCCTACGGCCTTCAAGGTGCAGAGCCGCCAGAGAGTCCTGTCTGACTAACTCCGTCGAGTGAGTTGACGGCTCGCTCTGCGAGATGCGTTGCCGCATCTTACTATATGTGATAATGTCCTTTATCAAATAAAGGGCAGGCGACATGTCGAAGAAGAAAGAGATGGAGATCCGGCATAAGGCGGACAGCATCGAGAGCATCCTGATGGTGCGGGGCATCGCTCACATGCAGAACGAGCCGGGAGTGAGTTTCGGCGTAGTCGAGGAACTGAACCGGCGTTATCGCAACAGCGACCTCAAGGTTGAGCATCCGCACCGTGGCTTCGGCGGAGAGTACATCTTCCGCTCAGCCAGCCATTTGGGCAGGAAACCGGAGGGCCGCGACGCATGACGGCGCTGGTTGCTCTGCCGGTTGCGGCCCTGCCGGAATTGGTCGCCGCTGCGGGCGAACGCGCCCAGATGCGCTTCCTCGACTTCTTCACGGCCAACATCCGCAACCCGCACACCCGCCGCGCCTACGGCCGCGCCGTGACCGACTTCCTGACCTGGTGCGCGGACCAGGGCGTGATGGCGTTGGGCGAGGTGCGCCCGCTGCACGTCTCGGCGTGGGTGGAAATGCAGACCCGCTCGCACGCCGCGCCGACCGCCAAGCAGCGGCTGGCAGCGGTTCGCCACCTGTTCGACTGGCTGGTGACCGGGCAGGTAGTGCCGGTGAATCCGGCCGCATCGGTGCGGGGTCCCTCGCACAGCGTGAAGCGGGGCCGCACGCCTGTGCTGGCTCCGGAGGAGGCGCGGACGCTGCTGGACGCGATCGACGTGACCACGCCTATCGGCCTGCGAGACCGGGCTCTTATCGGCCTGATGGTCTATTCCTTCGCACGGGTGGGTGCGGCGCTCTCCATGAAGGTCGAGGACGTCTATGTGCAGAACCGGCGCCTGTGGGTGCGGCTGCACGAGAAAGGCGGCAAGCGGCATGAGATGCCCTGCCACCACAATCTCGAAACCTACCTGCACGCCTATATCGACGGCTGCGGGCTGGGAGTGGATCCGCGCGGGCCGCTGTTCCGCACGATCGGGCGTGGCACGGACGAGCTGACGGAAAGCCCCCTCCCCCAGGCCAATGCCTATGCGATGATCGGGCGCCGGGCTGCGGCGGCCGGGATCGCCACCAAGGTCGGGAACCACACGTTCCGGGCGACCGGCATCACGGCCTACCTGAAAAATGGCGGGACGCTCGAGCGGGCGGCCGCCATGGCCAACCATTCGTCGACGCGCACAACCCAGCTCTATGACCGGCGGTCGGATGAGGTGACGCTGGACGAGGTCGAGCGGGTGCTGATTTAGGTCCTTGTAAGCCCAATGTAACGAGATGGGGGAGGAGATGATAACAACGAAAGAGGCGACGGATGGCTTGTTTGCGCACGCTCACAAGCTTCCATTTAACATTGCCCCTGAATTGGCTGATTGCTTGTTCCGCGATGTGTTCGGTAGCGAAATATGGGATTTGAATTCTAGCTCTATACCCTCCGCATATTTCAGTGCGGTCGTGCAGGATAAGACGATTTATATGTCCCCTGCTGGCCTTGCAAGCGTTTGGTGCCTGACCCGCGCAGCATATTGTATGTTGGATGCTGCCTCTAGGGCCGCACAATCTGATAAGTACAAAGAAACGACGGTCGATTTTGGGGAAGTATGGGCGAATCAGAGGCTGGGCGATTATATTAAATACGCCAGATTATTGATTCACAACGATGATACGTGGCCGCCACATCTTGTTCTTCCCAACGCAAACGCAACGATGGACACCGAAGATGGTCGAATAAATAATCTTTTCTATGGAGCAATTGCATGGATTCAGCTTCATGAAATTGCGCATATATATCATAAAGATTCAATTTATTGCCCCGCTTTCATCAAACAGGCTTCCGAATACAAAGCTGATGCTTTTGCTACCCAATGGGTCTTGCGCAGTGCGAACGGATATCAACGTGAATTTCGCGCGCTGAGCATTTGCGTCGCGCTCGCGTGGTTACTGCTTTACGAGGATGAAAAAGGGCCTAGTATTGATCATCCCCGCTCGATTCTTCGCTTTCGTGATGTTGTATCTGTATTTGAACTCGACGAAGATAGTCCAGCCCTGGAAAATGGATACTATTTTCTTAAGGCGATCTTTGATCCAAGGACATCAGGGCCGGAAAACCTTAATGCTCGGGATTCATTTGAATGGATATGTGGACGGCTTGAGGCGATATTTTCCCCCAAACGCCTAGAAGGTCAGATTTCAATCAGCACATAAACAAGGCCCGCCTCACGGCGGGCCCTCATTGACGCCCGACAGCCCGAAATAAAGCCCGTCCCGGATGGCGTACCCGGTATCGAGGCCGATGCGCCTGAGGCGCGCCTCGAACACAAGGTAGCGCTCGCCGTCTTCCGGGTCGGTGAACCAGCCGATGAGCGGGAACCGCCACTGGCTGGCCTTGCCGCGCCAGGTGACGAGGGCGACCAGCACGGGATCACCGCAGCGGTCGTAGATGCGCCGGAATCCGGCAACGGCGGCGGTAGGGTCGGCATCCTTCCGCTGATGGATGAACCCGACGAACTCCGACCAGGGCACGATGTCGGAGAAATGCCCGGCGAGCCGGGCGGCGGGATCCGCGCCCTTCCAGAGGGCCGGATCGATGGCGATCTCTCGGACTGAACGGGGCACAGGGTGATCCTTGGGCCTCCGCATGCGCCGGGAGGCGGTGCGGGACCGGAAGGCCTTGAAACGGATATCTGATGGGGATCCTTTTACCAGCAGACGCCCATGGCGTCATGCCGGGTGCCACCCCTCTGGGCAGGCGTGTTGCCGCCGCTAGTGCGCACGGCAGAGCGAGATGCGTCCGTTGAAGAAGCGGATGGTGCCGTTGTGCTCCGGGGCGCAGGGTTTGTTGTCGTTGTCGGCGAGTTTGACGTAGGTGGCGGAGACGGTGCCGGATACGTCCAGAGGCGCTGTCGGCGAGATGCTGCCAATGCCTACATTATCGCTAAAGTATCCGGTTCCGGAAACATGGAGCGTAGCTGACGGAATGGCTGTGCTTGAAATATTAAGCCCAATCCCTGCAGCATATCCAGATATGTTTCTGATGAACATATAGCTGTTGGAATTACTGTTTGCAGAAATCGACAACGCGCTGCCGGTGGAGTTAGGCGAAACGCCCCAATAAGTGCCGTTGGACGCAAACATGTGCATGAAGCCCGTCGCGCCGTTGGCGCCGATGGCAAGCCCTCCGCTCTTGGCGACGTGAAGGGCATAACCGGACGCGATTGAGCCACTGCCAATGCCGACGCTATCCCTGAAATACCCCCGCGTCCCACTAATCGCTCCCGTCGCACTCACCCCCAGCGTCACCAGCCCGCGCGCGGGGTCAAACCAGCCGGTATTGGTGCCCGCCTGCGTCAGGCTCACGAAGCCGGTGCTGCTGACCGCCAGCAGGCTGGTGGAACCGCTCACAATGCGGTCGGCCGTACTGGCCACCACGCCGGTCAGGCCAGAGCCGTTGCCGATGAACTTCGTGGCGCTGATAACGCCTGTGGTGCTGACGCCCGCTGCGAGGATAACACCTGCGGTGCTCACCTCCACAATGCTGGAGTTACCAAGGATAATCTGGTTGGCCTTGTCACTCTGGGCGTTATAACCCAGCGCCACCACGTTGTTAAAGGTGTTGGTCTTGGCGGCTTCGCGGCCAATGGCCACCACAAGACTACCTGTATTGCTGATGGCTGAATTGTACCCCATCGCCTCAACGTGAGAGCCCGTGTTGTAGCGCGCGGCATCAAAACCGATAGCATTCAGATAAGTGCCGGTATTGGATTTTGCGGCCGCAATTCCCAAGGCATTCACATTGTCCCCTGTGTTGGAATCTCCTGCCTGGTTGCCAATAAAGTTGGAATTCGCTCCGGTGTTGTTGGCAGCCGCATTAACACCAATCCCCACTGTTTGATGACCAGCATTATTCGTTCCCGCATTGTAGCCAACAAAGGCAACATTATTGCCGCTGTTGAATTCGCCGGCACGGCTTCCCATGGCCGTAAACAGGCTGCCAGTATTGCCGCGCCCGACGTTGTATCCAACTGAAGTTGCATGGGGGGTTGAGTTAAGCTCCGCAGCCCCGGCACCCATGGCGGTTACATAGCTACTGGAGTTGAGTCGTGCAGCAGTAAAGCCAAAGGCAGAAACATAATCCCCCCGGTTGTTTTTCGCGGCATTATAGCCAAGGGCGGATAAATAACTGGCATTGTTATATTGCGCCGCGCCGTGGCCAATTCCAGCCACGTTGCTGCCACTGTTATACTGTGCCGCGCCGTAGCCAATCGCGGTTACATGGCTACTGCTGTTGTACATGGCAGCATAGGGTCCAAAGGCAGTTAGATAATTTCCTGCATTGTACATGGCGGCAGCATGGCTGAAGGCAGCCACCTCGCTACCCGCGTTGAATTGGGCGGTGTAGTTGCCTACGGCAGTCACAGTAGATCCGCTGTTGTTCTGGCTGCTTCCATAGCCAATAGCCACCACATTATTTTTAGAATTGTTGGCGGTGGTGGTAAAGCGGCCCACAAACATGCTTTCGGTGCCGGTTATAATATCAATGCTGCCCCGCACCGTCAGGTCTGTCGTGCTAATCCGCCCGGTACTGCTCACACCCAGCGTCACCAGCCCCCGCGTCGGGTCAAACCAGCCGGTGTTGGTGCCCGCCTGCGTCAGGCTCACGAAGCCAGTGCTGCTGACCGCCAGCAGGCTGGTGGAGCCGCTTACAATGCGGTCGGCCGTACTGGCCACCACGCCGGTCAGGCCGGCGCCGTCGCCGATGAAGCGGGTGGCGGAAACCGCCCCATCCGTTCCGACCTCCGGCGCATAGGTCGGGCAGCCGATATCGCCCCGCGTCGCCTCGCCCACACAGACCCGATCGCCATGCACGCCCATGGTGGAGGAAATCGCCACCACCGTGCCCCAGTCGCTGGCATGGGATGCCGCCGCCAGCCCCATGACCATGGTCACGGCAACAGACAGCCAGGCGGTGCGAAACAGCATGGGGCATCCTGACCTGAATCCCCTTCCCTGCCAACGGTTTGCGGGCGCTTCACGGGGGCCGGTATGGCGGCGCTGCAACGCCCCTGCCCTTCCCTCCCCCCAGGTCGGCGGTCTGCGGTCCGTGTTCCGGCGGTTCCCGTGGACGTCCACGCGCGCGGCCGAAGAACGGTCGGAAGATGCGGCGGGCCCTGCCCCGGTCAATCCGCTGCCCGCTCCGTTCGCGTGCGCTCCCGTGTGGCGGTTGACCGGGTCCGCCTGCGGCTCAGGTGAGCCCGCCGCAGAAAACTCCCGACCGGCCGCGACAGGCGTGGCCGGATAACCAACGGGAGAACCCCACATGAAACGAACCCAGACAACCCGCCCGACCCACAGCGTCTTCGTGGTCGAGGGCGAGGGAGAGTCCGCCTACTGGACCCGCATCGGCGCCGCTTGGCCGCACGATGATGGCGAAGGATTCAACCTGCAGCTGACCTGCATGCCGCTCGACGGTCGCCTGGTCATCCGCAAGCGCAAGCCCAGGGACATGGAGGCGGGGCGATGAACGCCCCCCTCCCCTGCCCCGGCGTGGTGCATCACGGCGACTGCGTCCGCCTGATGGGCCGGATGCCGGAGGCCTGCGTGGACATGGTGCTGACCGATCCGCCCTACCTGTGCCGCTACCGCTCGCGCGATGGCCGCACGGTGCGCAACGACGACAACGCCCGCTGGCTGGCGCCCGCGTTCGCCGAGATGCACCGCGTGCTGAAACCCGGCGGGCTGTGCGTGAGCTTCTACGGCTGGCACCAGGTCGACGTGTTCATGGCCGCGTGGCGCGCGGCCGGGTTCCGGCCGGTGGGGCATCTGGTGTTCCCCAAGGCCTATGCGTCCTCGTCGCGGTTCCTGCGGACCATGCACGAGCAGGCCTATGTGCTGGCGAAAGACGGGGCTCCCCTGCCCCGCGTGGACCTGCCGGACGTGCTGCCGTGGGCCTACACCGGCAATCGCCTGCATCCGACCCAGAAGCCGGTGGCGGCGCTGCAGCCGGTCATCGAGCGGCTGTGCCCGCCGGGCGGGCTGGTGCTCGATCCGTTCTGCGGGTCAGGTTCGACCCTGCTGGCAGCCCGGATGGCCGGGCGCGGCGCGATCGGCATGGATCTGGACGCGGGCCATGTGTTCACCGCAGGAATGCGGCTCCACGGCGTGGGGACGGGCGGATGACCGCCTCCCCTCTCCTCGGAAGGCGCCTCCCGGCGCCTTTCATGCGTGCCGGATCAGGAGCCCTTCGGGCCGTACTTCTCGCGCATCAGCTCCACGGCCTTCTCCAGCGCCTCGCCCAGCACCCAGCCCTGCGCGTCCGCGATGGCATAGAACGCGGCGACGGTTTCCGGGGTGGCCTTGAGGTTGAGCTGGACGTTGCGGCCGGTGCGCCAGACGCGGCGCGCGGGTTTCCCCGGCGCAGGTGCTGGTGCGGGCGCAGCGGCCTTGGGCTCGCGGCTCACGAATCCTGCCTTGGCGGCGGCGGTCTTCGTGGCCTCCTCGCTCTGGCGGACAGGCTTGGCGGGCCTGAACGACGACAGGTCGAGATCCGCCGCGTCATCATCAGCGAACAGGTTGGTGCGGACATCTCCCATCAGGCCGCCTCCCCTACCCGGCTGCCCGCCTTGAGGCGCGTGACGGTCTCGGCCATGAACTCGCGGGCGTTCTGCACGGCCTTGTCGATGTTGCTGACCTTGGACGGATCCAGATCCGCCAGCAGCCCGCCGAAATCCAGCAGGTCGCGGTAGGCGGCGCGCTCGACGATGGAGGTGGTGAACACCTCCACGCCCGCGCCGTCCAGCTGGTCGCGGATGTTTTTCAGGGAGCGCGAGGCCACGGCCGCGCTGGTGCGCGTGAGCAGCACCGCATGCGGAATCTCGCGCTTGGCCAGCCGCGCCTGGTTGCGGATGAGCCGCAGGGTCTTCACAGCGCCCTTGGCGTCCATGGACGCGCCCTGCGTCGGGATGATCACCAGATCCGACAGGCCGATGGCGTTGGCGACCATGAGGCTCGCGGTGCCCTCCAGATCGACGATGACGAACTGCACCTGCGAGGCGGCCTGGTCGATCACGTCGACAATGCTGTCCTCGGTCACCTCGCCGACGATGGTGATGTTGTCAGGCTTGCCGGGCAGCGCGCCCCACTGGGAAATCCACTTCTCGGGGTCGGCGTCGACGAGGACGACGGACGCTCCCTTGGCGGCGAGTTCGGAGGCGAGCAGCAGGGCCGAGGTGGTCTTGCCCGCCCCGCCCTTGGGATTTGCGAATGAGATGACGGGCATGGGGCTTCTTTCGTTGGTTCGTTCGTGGGCTTCACCCTACTGCCGGGATGCTAACAGATAGCTACCAGCTAGCCGAGGCTATCCAGATGGTAGCGGCTCGCTATCGGATAACCTCTGTTACCAGAAAGCTATATGGTAGCTATCCGATAGCTACCAAGTATCAATGGTACCATATGGATAGCTGGTAGCTATCCTTTGCCCCAGCTGGCCGTCCCGGCGCCCCTATCCCGAGGCACGGGAATGGGGAAATTGTGCCTCAAACTCCAGCAGCGGCGGACGTTTCACGGCGGGACGTGGTATAGTGGGCCATGATGACTCTCCGCCTCCCGCGCGCGCCCGATGCTTCCCGGAAGGGGAGGGGGCGGTAGCATGAAAGCACCCCGACTGCCCCTGATGGCGCGCGGCCAGTTCGCGGAGCTGACGCTCCACGAGAAAAACGCCTACCTCCAGAAGCTGGCCGATGACTTCGCCGCGCAGCACGACCGCGAGCAGGTCGTGCTGGACAGGGACGCGCTGAGCAGGCTCAGGCGCTACTACAGCCGCCGCGTCTGGGCCGACCTTCGCATCGAGGATCTGGGGGGAGGGCCGCTCAACCGCACGCTCCGCAACCTGGGTGAGCATATCCGCTCCGAACATATCGGCGAGGACATCTCCGCCGCGCTCCTGCAGGAAACCACCCCCAAGCGGGTGATGCGCGCCGCGCCGCAGGACGACGCGCAGCTGATGTTCTTCGTGCCGACCATCTACGACGCGCCGCTCAAGGACGACGTCAACCTGATGGACGTCGCGCCCTTCAGCCTGAGCAAGCGCGCCAACCGTGGCGTGATCAAATACGAGCTGAAAGACTCGCTGATCACCATCGAGGGCGGCGCGGAGAGCGGTCTGGCGACCGTGTTCGATTACGACATCTTCCTCAACATGGTGTCCTATCTCGCCGAGGAGGTGCAGCAGTTCCGCCGCGACGAATCCAAGGGGCTGCGTCCCTCGCTGCCCCCGAAGGTGTATCGGCCCAGCGCGGCGCACATCCTGAAGTTCTGCCGCCGCTCCGATGGCGGCAAATCCTACGAGGATCTGGAAGCCGCCCTGGACCGGCTGTCCAATACCACCATCAAGGTGGTGAACCTCTCGGGTGGCAAGCGCCGCGCGGTCGACAGCCGCCCTCTCATCGGCGGTTACAGCGTCGTGAGCCGCACCGGCGCCAATAAGATAGACCTGGTCGAGATCACGATCCCCGACTGGGTCTACAAGAGCGTGGTCACCGCCGAGACGCGCATTCCGCTGCTCACCCTGCACCATGACTACTTCCTGATCAGTTCGGGTATCGGCCGGTTCATCTACCGCCTTGCGCGCAAGGCGGCGGGCAGGGACGAAGCCCAGTACAGCATTCGTGAGTTGCACAAGCGGAGCGGGTCGACACAGGAGCTGCGGAAGTTTGCCTACGATCTGCGCGAATTCGTCAACCGGACGCAGGCCTTCCCGATGCCCGACTACGACCTGTCCCTTGTCGAGGGAAAGGATGACCAGAAGCTGCACATGCGCCGCAGGGGGGATGATGACCTCAGGGCTTCGACGGAGCTTCTCGCTGCAACTGGCGACGCCTGATTCTGTCGCATCTTCCGTACATCGCCGACGACAGAATCTGTCGGCCCTTCCGTACATGGCCGACGACAAAAATCACGGCGGGTGTCAATGTAGGCGCGGACGGGTTTTTGTCGTCGCAGCTACCCCTGTCGTACTTCGCCGACATTTTTCCGTACATCGCCGACGACAACCCGTACTTTACCGACGACAATCCGTACATCGCCGACGACAGACCGTACATCGCCGACAGCCCATCTCTGCAAGTCCCTGATATGACAGAGGAAAATCGCGTTTCTGGAGTCTAAAACTTACTTAAAACTTATATAAAACTCTAAAAATATCTAAAACAGGCTTCGCCTGATTTTTTAAATTCATTTGATTGGTTTTTGTCTATGTCGGCGATCCCCCGCACTTTGCCCATGTCTTGCGCCCTGACAGCTGAAATCATGGCCAGTTCACGGTAGGGGCCAAAATGGGCAATGCCCCCAAGCTTTGTCACGCTGGGGGGCATCATCACCGTTCACGGTCATCGCCATCCCTGGCTGTACCGTATGGCCACTCTACCGCCGCCAGCCTTTGAAGGGAATCCTGTCGATCGGATGGATGCTGTGCCGGCAGGCACTGCAAAACCCACCCAGAAACGCTCCCAGGCGGTCTGACCGGCATCATCATCATCATCATCGTTCTTCAAATATCCTCGGGGGTCCGGGGGCAGACAGCCCCCGGGGGTACGCGCGTCAGCGCGTTCGCGGAAATTTTTCCGGGTCTCTGTTCCACGGGTTCCACGGCGGACGGTAGGGGAGCCTGCACACGTCATCGCCCATCCGGCAGGCAGAGCCGTTGCCGCGCCGTGGCTGGCGGCGCTTTCCTTGAACACGGCCCGTGATCCCGTGTGACCGGCGTGAAGGGGGATGCCCGGCCGGTGTCGGCCGTCAAGGGGCTGCCCGCTCCATTCGCTGCGCTCCCGTGTTGCCCCTCTGACCGCCGAACGCCCCCTGGGGCTCACCGGCCCGGGCGGAACGACAGCGCCGGTCACCCGAAGGATCCGGCACCGAGCAACAACGAAAGCAACCACCATGAGCCAACATCACCGCCGCGAAGTCCGCTACCGGGTGTACCTCACCGAGGTGCGGACCTACTCCATCGACGTCACCGACGTGAAAGGCGGCGACCTCGAAAGCTGGGCCCGGGAAGGCTGGGAACGCACCACGGGCGAACCCACCGAGCTGACCCTCCGCGAGCGCCGTCTCGAGCAGATCCGGGTCGTCCCCCGTGCCCATGACGGAAAGGATCCGGCGTAAGCCGGGTGCCCGTCAGGGCATGCCACAGATGCCGTCCAGAAGCGCGGGTAGCATCCCCGACAGGATGAGGCCCACCACCATGATGATAATCCCGAGGCCGGTGAGGGGGTGCCGGGCGCCGCCGAGCATGACACCGACCATGGCCAGCAGCAGGCCGCCCATGCCGAGGAGCAGCTGGGCGGAATCCGAGGCGACCGCCCGGGCCGCGGAACAGCTCATGGTCGTGGAGCCTGTCCACCAGGCCCACGCCGCGTCCGCGAGCAGCAGCAGCGCCACGATGGCGGCCAGGTTGCCGAGGGCACGCAGGCCGGTGAGCGCGTGGGGGCGGCGGTCTGACATCGGCCATCCTGCTTCTGCGGAGGGGAGGGGACTGTGGCGGTATCGGGTGGGGAGCTTAGGGCACAGGTGGCGCTGGAAGAAGGGGATTGCAGTGTTAATGGCGCACTTATACATTGCTCCGCAACATAGGTGGCACGGCCGCCACACGGAGGTGGCTTCTGGCCGTATCGTGGCCGTGGGGACACGGCCGTTTTCCGAGGGGAGGCGCCTGTGGCGTCCTATCACCTGTCCGCCCAGATCGTGAAACGCTCGCAGGGGCGTTCGGTGGTGGCCATGGCCGCCTACCGCTCCGGGGAGCGGCTGCATGACGCCGCCCATGACCGCTTCGCCGACTACAGCAACCGGCGCGGGGTGGCGTTCACCGAGATCATGGCGCCCGAGGGCAGCGCACCCTGGCTGACCGACCGGCAGACCCTGTGGAACGCGGTCGAGCACGGGGAGCGGCGCAGCGACGCCCAGCTGGCCCGTGAGATCAATATGGCCCTGCCGCACGAGCTGACCGACGCCGAGCGGATCGCGCTGGTGCGGGAGTTTGTGGCCTCGCAGTTCGTGAGCCGGGGCATGGTGGCCGACGTAGCCATTCACCGGCCCGTGCGCGAAAAGGGCGAGAACCCCCGCAACCACCACGCCCATGTTCTGTTGACCTTACGTCAGGCCACACCGTCCGGCCTGCGGGAGGTCAAGACCCGCGAATGGAACGGTCGGGGCATGCTGGACGGCTGGCGCGCCGCGTGGGCGGCCCACCAGAACGACGCGCTGCGGGCGCGGGGGTTCCGGGTGCAGGTGGATCACCGCACCCTTGCGGCCCAGCGGGCCGAGGCCATGGCCCGGGGCGACCGGCGCACGGCCAGCCTCCTCGATCGCGTCCCGGAAATCCATGTCGGGCCGCGCGCCCGTCAGGCCGGACGCCAGCAGCGGCCGCTTTCCAGCCGCCCGCGCGAGGCCGGTCCGCGCCGGTTCCGGGAGGAGGGGGCTCCTGCCCGGCGCCGCGTGGTGGATTACCCGCGCATTGACCGGGGGCACCGCATCGACTGGCTGACCAACCTCATGCTCGGCAACAACGAGCGGGCGAAGGCCCAGGTGGCGAAGCTGGAACGGCAGGCCGCCCGCCTGCGCCGCAAGCTCGATCACTGGGACCGGCAGGCCACCTTCCGCATTGATGGGGCGATCCGGGGTGCCCGGTTCCGCTGGGAGCGGGCGAAGGCGGCCGAGGAGGCCCGCGCGGCAAGGGAACGCGAGCGGCAGCGGCAGGCGCATGCCGCGAAACGCGCGGCGCAGGTGAGCACCATCATCCGCGAGCTCGAAATGGTGCTGATCGCGGTGAGGGGAGGGCGCGAGGCGGTGCTGGCCCGCCAGCGCGAGATAGGCGGCTGGACACGGAACGTCGGCCGGGAAGCAGAACGGGGCAGGGGAGAGGGCCGCCAGCGCTAATCTATGGCCCCGTCCTCGTCGTCCTCCCGCTGATCGTGGTAGAGCGCTTCGTAATCGCGCCCGCCGTAAAACACGTTGGTGATTTCCACGTCCTCACGCACGACGTAGGCAATCACCACACTGCGCTCGAAAGGGACGGTGCGCAGGCCGGGTGCGAGATCCGCCCGCAGGCGGCCGCCTAGCGGGACATCGCCGATGAGGCGGCAGCGGGCCATGATGCGCGTGACGAAACCCGCCGCAACGGAATGGTTCTGACTGCCGTCCGCGACAAAGCGGTAGATGTTCTCCAGATCGGCCAGGGCATCAGGCCGGTAGCTGACTCTAGCCCGCCGCATTGGTGCGGGCTTTTCCTTCGTCCTTCAGGAAGCGGGCCATATCCGCCTCGGCTTCGTCCGCGCTCACGCTGGGGCGGGGATCGTCGAGCGAATGCCGCACACGCGCCCGCAGGGCCTCCAGGCGTTCGGCATACTCCAGACGCGCGCGCTGCCAGACGCGCACGGCGTCCCGCATGGCTTCGCTGGTGGTGGCAAACTCGCCGGATTCCACGCTTTCCCGGATCACCCTCATCATGTCAGCGGTCATGGTGATGCTGACCTTTTCCGCATTCTGCATGTCGGATCCTCCTTGTTGTCTTATAAAGTAGGATAAAATCCGACCTGACACTAGTATTATTTACGCGCGTTGTCTGTGAATTTCATCTTCCCGGCTGGCAGGCTGGTGAGGCGCCTGGGGGGAGCCGTGGCTCCCGGCGGCCTCCCGGGTCTGAAAGGGCAGGATCGCCGCCTGCGGCCGCCATTCGTCCCAGCTGCCGCGCCAGCGCAGGACACGCCGGTAGTCGATGCGGCGGACGAGTGTGGAGCAGCCGATGTCGCGGAACTTTGCCACCAGCCGGGTCACCGGCAGGCGCTGCACTTCGGACGGGTCGAGCAGCCAGTAGCCGCTCTCCGACTGTCCCTGCTGCTGGTTGTGGCGCAGGAGAGCGTCGCTGGCCTGTGACACGCCGGACGAGCGGGTGAGAGTGGTGGTGTTGCCCACCATCTTCGCCACGTACTCCGCCGTCGCGTTGTCGTTCACGCCGAAGAACACCCGGCAGGTCGCGTTGGCCAGGAAAGCTTCAGCCCTCTGCTCACCATAGACGGCCGCCATCTGCGGCATGCTCTGCCATATCATTACCGGAGTACAGTAGGCGCGCAGCAGGCCGGACTGCTTTTCCAGCGGGTCGAGAGGGCCGAGAACGGCCACCTCATCGAGCAGGAGCAGCACCTTGTGGCGGCTGCGGGGGCGGTATTTGGCGCGGGTGAGCGTAGCCAGCACGCATCCGGTCATCACCCGCAGCCAGCGCTCGTAGACCTGCAGCAGTTCCTCGTCGACGCAGAGGTAAATCGTACACACCCCGTCCACCAGCTCGTTGAGCGAGAACGTGGAGGAGCCCGAAAGCCGTCCGGCCGGGGATCCGGCCGACCACTGTTCGGTGGCTTTCGCCACGTTGGAGAGGACGCTCTTGAACTCCTCTCCGGTCTTGCCGGGATCGTCGCCGATCTGGCCGAGGAACCCCGATGCGATTTCGGCGGCGAGGGTCGAGGTCGATCGGTAGGCGATCTCCTCGAGGGTGGCGCGGAAGGTCTCCGGGCCGCCGACCGAGAGTGCCCTTACGCTGGCGAGGGTTCGGGTTTCCGGTGGCTCCTGCAGGATGTGAAGAATGAGTGCCGTCAGCAGGGACACCGCCTTGTCATCCCAGTGCGCCTCCCGCGCGTCAGGTTTGACCATCAGGCGGGCGAGAGCCTTGGCGTCGTCCGCCTCCAGGTCACTGCCCACGCGGATGATGTCCAGCGGGTTGAAGCGGTCGCTGGCGGCGAGATCGGTGGGGTTCAGCATCCGCACGCTGCCGAGCCGCTCCCGCCTGCGGCGCGTGATGGCGTAGTTCTCGCCTTTCGGATCGGTGACCAGGATCGAGCCGGGGTAATCGAGCAGGGTAGGGATGACGATGCCGACACCCTTACCGGCGCCGGTTGTGGCGAACACGAACATCAGCCCGTCGTGGGTGAAGCGCACCAGTCTGCGCCATGGCCCCCGGCCGATGACCGGCCCCCTGCCGCCGAGGACGCCGCCCCGGAGCAGCTCCCAGCGGGTGGCGAAGCGCGCGGTGCCGTGCACGCCTTCCCTGCGGGCGCGCCGGTCCCGCCGGGCAAGGCCAAAGAGCCAGCGCATGCCCCGCCCGAGCATGCGGAGCAGCCACCAGACCGTCTTGCAGAGGAACAGCAGGACATCCATGGCAGCAATGCTGTCATGTCCCGCGTCGCGGCACCATGGGCCCTGCCAGCCCAGAGGGCAGAATTCCGCGCGAAGAGAAGGCGGGCCGCCCATATTAGCGGCTTGGCATCTGCGTACCCCTCTGCCTCAATGTCCGGGGCAGTTCAGAGGGGTAGGGGATGCTGCTGTCGGCCGTCGCGATGCTGGGGCTTGTCGTTGGTGGCGAGCCCACGCCTCATGTGCATCGGGTCATGGGGATGCTGCTCCTGGGCGGCAACGGGCAGGTGCCCTTCGAGCCGCCGACGCCGGAACAGGCGCCTCCTCCTGGCGAGCCGTCCTGGGCGGACGCCCTTCCGGCGCCATTGCCCAGCATTGCGACGGGACCCCAGCCGGAGCCCCCCTCGCCGGATGGTCGGGCCCGGCCCGGGCAGATGCCTGCGCCGCCGCCCGTAAGGCTGGCCCAGTCGCCGAGCAACGAGGAGATCCTGCGCCGCCTTGAGCAGCTGGAACAGGAGAACCGCCAGCTGAAGCAGCAGGTGACCGGTGGAGGCGCCGCTCCGGCGGCGACCGTCCAGCCGCGCCAGCTTCCGGCGCAGATGGTGCCGGGCTGGCGCGTGAGCCTCTATGACTGGAACAGGGAAGGGGAGGTGCGGGGGAGTCCACTCGCCTCTTTCAACCTGCGCAACCAGCGGATCAACGCCTCGCTTGGACAGCGGCCGATCAACCGCAGCAGCGTGCGCGAGCGTCATGCGGGTGTGACCGATGAGATGTTCGTCTACCAGCTGTCCGGCTGGCTCCATGTGACGCGGCCAGGACGCTATGAACTCGGGTTCGAGGTCACCTGCGGGTTCGAGCACCCGTGCAACCTGCTGGTCCGGCTGGGCGGGGCGCAGCTGGTCAGCGTCCGCGACCGGAAGTTCGACAACACCCTGCTGCAGACCGCCCAGGATCTAGAGGCGGGAGATTATACGCTCGAGGTCGTGTTCGGGATCTCGCAGAACACGTTCTTCAAGTACCGGCCCACAGGGGTGACACTGTTTCCGCTCATCCGACCCCCTGGTGAGCTGAACTACCGGGACTTCGGGCCTAGTGAGCTGCTCACGGAGGCGAAGCCGGGCGTGCCGTATGGAATGCCCGGCCGATGACGGAGATCGTCGCTCGAATTAAGGCGTTGTGGCGCCCCTTAGGGTCTGAAGTTCAGCGTCCCAGCGCTGAATGCTGTCAGGGTGAGCCTCCACGGCGACTAGCCTGTCGCGGATACGTATGGCCGCAAATTTTGCAGCTTCGCGTTTCGGCGTCGCCGCCCAATAGAGAGATTGGTGTATGAGAGAATTCCAGTCATAAAAGAGTGTAAGTGAGAGACCAAATCCATCGGCCCAACTGCCTAGCCGTGTATCATCGAGCCGTTCTTGTTGTGTGGCGACCATCACATAGGTTGCATCCGTCGCCCCCATGTCGATCGCCTTCTTCCCGAAAATCTGCACATCATTGAATGAAACGGGCTTATCTTTCACCTCGATCGCTTTGAC
>NZ_JBGCUS010000006.1 GCF_041415945.1 Ancylobacter sp. IITR112
CTCTTTCGCCTCGGCGTCGGAATCTCCACGGCCGGCCGCTCGTCCTCGATCGCTGCAAGGCTGGTGACTTCCGCGCCAGCTTTCGGGCGGGTGAAGGCCGCAAGGCCGGT
Organism: Ancylobacter sp. IITR112; assembly: GCF_041415945.1. Lineage (NCBI taxonomy): Bacteria > Pseudomonadati > Pseudomonadota > Alphaproteobacteria > Hyphomicrobiales > Xanthobacteraceae > Ancylobacter > Ancylobacter sp. IITR112. The sequence continues at coordinate 111 of NZ_JBGCUS010000006.1, forward strand.
TGCTTTCTTTGCCATAGGTTCCGCTCCTTAGATACGCGCTTACGTATTTAGCTATTTACGCTCTAACGTGTCCTTGATCCATGTCCACAAAGCCCGAATTTCCTCCGCTGCCTTCCCCTCGGCCTCGAACTCCGTCACGGCGCTGCCGGTCGTGACAGCGCGGGCGAACGCGCGCCGGTCGGTGATCTCGCCGGGAACGATCGGCAGGCCGTAGGCTTCCAGCGCCGCGCGCGTCTCTCCGATCTCCGGCGCACGGAACGGGCAGGCGGACAGGACGAACGCCCCGCGCACCTTCGCCGCCGTCACGATCTCGACAGCGGCCGGGACCGCAGCGAGGTCAAACGCGGACGGTCGAACCGGAATCAAGACCAGCTCCGACCTACGGGCGATCTGGCCGGCCGCCGGGGCGGCATGGGGCGGGGCGTCCACCACGGCCAAGGTGATGCCCTCACCCTCGGCCGCTCTAAGCGCCGCGTCCAGCTCGCCGGCCTGCGCCGTGGCGACGATCGGCGTTCCGGCTTCCCGCGCGCTCGCCCATGCGGTCGCGCTCTCCTGCGGGTCCGCATCAATGACGCAAACCCGTTCGCCGGTCGCCTCGGCCGCCACGGCGGTATGAACCGAAAGCGTGGTTTTTCCGCTCCCGCCCTTCTGGCTCAAAAACGCAATGACGTTCATGCGTCAATCCTTCTTTGCGTGAATACGTATTAAAGCACATAGCTAGGGACGTTACTACGTCGTTAAGCTAGTGCGGCCATTCCTCGGGCTGCCAGTCCCGCGACGTGTGGATGACGCGCACGATCACGACACTTTCCCGGCCCTCCACGTCGCGCAACTCATAAGCGATGATGTAGGGAAGCCGGGCGAGGGACTTTTCATAGGTTCCGCTCACCCGTCCCGGCCGCCCGGTCGCCATCTCGCCTAGCTTGTTCCCAGCGTCCTCGATCGCGTCCACGACCCGCTCGGCGGCGAATGGGTTGTCCTCTGCGATGTAGCGCAAGATTTCGAGGTTATCCCGCTGCGCCTCAATCGACCAGACAACCGGCCTCATCCGCGCGCGGCTTTCCGGCGCTTCGCTTCCTCGATAACCTCACGCATTTCCGCGACGGCCTGCGCGTGGGGGATCACGCGGCCGGCCGCTGCGTCGGCCATGCCGCGCTTGATGCCGTCGATGATTTCAAGCTCGCGATCGACGTAGGCGGCGACGGCCTCGCCGGCGAGGAAAGATTTGCTCCGCCGCGTATCGTTCGCGATCCGGTCGAGTTTTTCTTTCACATCGGGCCGAACCCGAATCGTCATGGTGGTGCTGGCGGTCATGGAATCGCCTCCGATCGTGTTGAATCGTGTACACCCTAGCACGTTTTCCCGGCCACTGCCATCGCCTTCTAAGAAATACGAATACACGTCAATACGTATTAACGTAAGCAACTAAGCGCCAGCCTTGCCCCTCGCTCCCTCTCGAAAGCCCATAGGACGGTTGCCGCAAGCGCAAGCGTTGCGGTTTAGGTGGTGAGGGTGCCGCTTGCCGGCCCGCCTATACGCGGGCCGGAACCGCCGCAGGGCTGCGAAAGCAGCCCGAACAGCGGCGACCGTTTATGTTTGCCCTCTTAGATAAAGATCAGATGGGGATTCAGTCTGGTTATCGGACTCACGTTTCATCAACGATCTAGCCATCTGCGCGAGGCTGCGCCCAAGCCGATTGTCGCCCACGTCGAGCAAGGTTCGCTCATCGAGGGGCAGAGCCTCCCTGTAGGCCGCGATTACCTCGCTCCAAGCCCTCTGATCCTGTCCATGATCCGCAGGCGGGGGCGGGGTCTTGCCGAACCGCCCAAGGAACTGCCGGGCCTTCTCCGGCAGGGACAGGCGGTAGGCGTTGCTCGTCTGCTGGACCTGTGGGCCGCGCCCCTCGTTGCCGGTCGGCTCGTAGCGCCGCAGCCAGTCGATGAAACCATGCGCCCGCAGGTTCTTCAGCGCCCGCACGATCGTATCGCGCGACCGGCCGAGCCGATCCATGATCGTGGTGATTGACGGCTCTAGCCGGCCGGTGCGGAAGTCGATGAGATTGACGAACAGCCGCAGCACGTCCAGCGCCACCGATCCTAGCGGGCCGCTGCGCTCGCCCTTCTCGTGCAAGCCGGCCTCGTTGTAGATTTCGGCCGCCTTCAAGATCGCCTGAACGTCCTTGCGTGTCGTCGGCCGCCATATCCGGCCCTCCGATCGGCCCCGGATATGACTATGCCGGCGAACTGGCGTCGGGCATCGCTCGGCGGGGGGGGGCAGGACCAGGCTAAAGGTTCCCTGTCCTGATCCCCGCAGGGCGTCCCGGCGCTCATGGGCGAGCGTCGTAAGCTCCCCGGCCTCGTCGTCGGTGAACTCGCCCTTGCCGTAGCGGGTCCAAACCTCCCGCATGATTTCATCAAGCGCGTTCCCGCGCGCGCAGCCGATCGCGGCCGCGTAGTGCGTCCTCAACATATGCCCTCGTCCTTCCATTTGAAGGACATGACAGCGCGGACGGCAGGCACGGCTCCCCATTTCCGCAAGAATCAATCTTGCGAATTGGAGTGCTGTAGCGTAGATAAGGGGAGAGCTTTGGCCCCGTCTCTACGGTGTGTCTGACGGCCTACAAAAACGCTCGACCGCGCCAACGGTCGGGCGTTTTGCCGTTATGTCCCTTGCTTCGCTTCGATATAGAACCTCAACGCTTCCTCGATGATCGGCGCGCGCGATGACGCGCCCCGTTCTTCCTTGATCCGGTCAAGTCGCGCGACCAGCTCAACGGGAAGATCGGTGTTTACGAAGGTGCGGCCAGCCTCTCGCAACCGTTGTCGGTGCGCGGCCACGTCCCTCCGAATCCTATCAGAATCGCTTTTCATCGTTACTAGAAAGACCCGAAACCGCCCGATTCTGCAACCCTTTGCGTAAGGGGGCGAGAAAGGCACTACTTCTAGGGCCGGGGACTAAACGTAGTTGCGTCAATGCGTATTCACGTCATTGCGTTCTATAGCCCGGTAGAGCGTGGCGCGATGCACCCCTAAAAGCCGGGCGATTTCCGCCACCGGCGTCTTGTCCTCATGGATGAGCTGGCGGGCGTGGGCGATCTGCTCGACCGATAGGGCAGGGGAAGGACCAAACCGCACACCTCGGGCCTTCGCCGCAACCCGGCCGGCGCTGGTGCGCTCCACGATCAAGCTGCGCTCGAAATCCGCGATGCCGGCGAACACGGTCAACACCATGCGCCCCGCCGGCGTCGTGGTATCAGCCCACGGCTCGGCCAGCGAGCGCAGGCCAGCGCCGGCGTCCTTGATCCGCTCCGCGATTGCCAGAAGGTCGCCGGTCGATCGGGCGAGACGGTCTAGCCTAGTGATCGTCACCACGTCGCCGGCGCGCAAATGGTCGAGCATCCGCGCCAGCTCGGGCCGGTCCCGCTTCGCTCCGGAAGCCTTTTCCTCGAAGATGCGGACGCAGCCGGCCGCGCCCAGGGCGGCACGCTGCGCATCGAGGTCCTGGCCGCGAGTCGAAACGCGGGCATAGCCGATGAACACGCGGCCGGCGTCGGAATCTGGTTGGCGGTTCACGGTTTCCCCCTGTCGCAAATCATGTCGCAAGTTTTCTACCACTTGCGACAAAGACATGCGACACGAAAACCCCTTATTTTCCGCGGTTGGCCGATCTGTTGCAGGTTTTACGACTTGCGCGACAAGGCTATGAGGTGACGGGATTGTATAGCGTCGCTTGACACTATACATTTAGCCTGATAGCGACGGCACATGAGAATCCGAAACGTGGTCCATAAGGGGTTGCGCCGATTCATCGAAGATGATGACGCCACCGGCTTGCAGGCGGCCGTAGTGCCGAAAGTCCGTCGCATCGTCACCTTCCTGCAAGATATGGAGCGGGAGGAAGAGCTGCGCACGGTCCCGAGCTGGAAGGCCCATCAGCTCACCGGCGATCGAAAAGGCACCTGGAGCCTGTTCGTCACCAAGAACTGGCGGATCACGTTCCGGATCGACCAAACCGAAATCGAGATCATCGACCTCGACTATGAAGATTACCACTAGGAGGTGGCTATGAGTGCGATGCAGGGCATCCGTATGAAAAACCCCGCCCATCCCGGCGGCTTCGTCAAAAGTGAGATCATCGAGCCTCTTGGCCTTTCGGTCACGAGCGCCGCGCAAGTTCTAGGTGTTACGAGGGCGGCATTGTCGGCCGTGCTGAACGAGCGCGCGCATCTTTCGCCAGAAATGGCGCTCCGGGTCGAAAAGGCTTTCGGCGTGTCGATGGATACGCTCATGCGGATGCAGAACAGCTACGACATTGCCCAGGCCCGCAAGCGGGAAGGGGAGATCAACGTCGCGCCATTCAAGGGAAAGCCGCTCGATCCGCAAGCGGCGCTGATCTGAGCCGAAAACAATAAAGACATGCCGCGCCGAGCAGCGCGGCCAGGGGGATATTGAATGAAGAGTTTGCTTGAACAGCTTCCGGCCATCGTAGCCGAAGGCAAGCGTGAAGCCGAGCGCGTCATGGAGCGGGCGGAGAGCAACTATCGCCTCGGCCTGCAAACAAGGGAATTGGTCATTCCCTCACGCGACAGCAACTGGCAAGATTTCCTCAAGGTCGCAGACAAAAAGGAGCAGGCATCAACCATCGGAGAAAATCGTCTGATTTATGGCGACAATCTCTTGGCGATTGGATCACTCCTGGCTGGTGGTGACGACTCGGCATCGGTGCGCGGAAAAGTAAATCTCATCTATATCGACCCGCCATATGATAGTAAGGCGGATTATCGACGTAAGGTAGAATTACCCGGCGCATCCATCGAACAGCTTCCGAACGTCATCGAGCAGTTTGCATATACTGATACATGGAGTGAAGGCACGGCGTCATATCTGCGGATGATTACGCCTCGACTTTTCCTCATGAAAGAACTTCTTACTCACAACGGCAGCATCGTTGTTCATCTGGACTGGCACGTGTGCCATTATGTCCGCATGGTTCTTGATGAAATTTTCGGAAAAGCCAACTTTGTTAATGAGATAGTCTGGTATTACTACAACAAAATGCAAGGCAACGTGAACCACTTTGCCAAAAATCATGATGTTCTACTGTGGTATCGGGCAGGCGATGAATACACCTTCAACAAAATACGGGAAGAGCGCGAAGCACCCGTTAAACAACTCAAGAGAGTATGGGACAAGGATAAGGGCAAGATCGTCAATGCGAAAGGCCCTGACGGCAAGGTAATCTACATCGAGTCCACCGAGCGGACACTTGATGACGTTTGGCGAATTTCGATGTTGCAGCCTGCGGATCGGAAGGAGAACCTATTCTTTAACACCCAAAAGCCAGAAGCTTTAATCGAGCGAGTTATTACGGCCATTTCCAACGAAGGCGATCTGGTCGCTGATTTCTTCATCGGCTCCGGCACGACCGCTGCCGTCGCGGAAAGGCTAGGTCGACGCTGGATTGCATCAGATTTCGGGAAGCCTGCGTGTATGGTGACACGCAAACGCCTGATCGACCAGGACGCCAAGCCGTTCCTCTACCAGCACATTGGCGACTACCAAGTTGAGCAAATGCGCTCCACGATGGGCAGCCGGTTCCGCATCGGTGATCTGGCCGAAATCGTGCTCGGCCTCTACGGCGCGCTACCGCTGCCCGTCGAGGAAAATCCGAACAAGAACATGGGCAGGCTTCAGGGGAGCAAAACGCTCGTCCTCGCGGACAGCCCCAACAAAATGACCGGCCTCGCCACGCTGCGCCGTGCAATCGAAATCCGCGACAACCTCATGGGCGGGTGGGATAAGGTCGTTATCCTGGGGTGGAATTTCTCACCCACGATCGGCCATGACATTGAGGCACTGGGGCAGGGGGACCGGCTGGAAGTGCTCGTGATCCCCCCCGATCTGCTCGACCGGCTGAAGAAGAAGGGGCACAAGCTCAAGGCAGATGAGGTGCGTTTCTCGTGACGTTGCCCCCTGAATGCCCTCGTTCATAACCAGAATCCGTTCTGGTTGTGGTCCTGCCTGGACCGGGCTGCGAACTCGTTTGGGGTAAGGCCGCCGAGGCTCGTGTGAGGCCGGTGGCCGTTGTAGTCGATCCGCCAAGCTTCGATGATCCGACGTGCCATCGGCAAGCCCTGGAACAGGTGCTCGTTCAGACATTCGTCGCGGAAGCGGCCGTTCAGGCTCTCGACGAAGGCGTTCTGAACCGGCTTGCCGGGAGCGATGTAGTGCCACTCGACACCTGTGTCCTGCTGCCAACGCAGGACCGCGTGCGAGGTCAGTTCGGTGCCGTTGTCGCTGACGACCATGAGCGGCTTGCCACGACGTTGGATGATGGCGTCCAGCTCCCGTACGACCCGGTGGCTCGACAGCGACGTGTCGGCCACGAGCGCCAGGCACTCCCGGGTGAAGTCGTCGACGATCACCAGCACGCGGAACCGGCGTCCGTCCGCGAGCACATCGGAGACGAAGTCCAGGCTCCATCGCTGGTTGGGTGCCTGCGGCAAGGTCATCGGCGCTCGCGTGCCAAGCGCTCGCTTGCGTCCGCCGCGACGGCGCACCGACAGCCGCTCCTCGCGGTAGAGCCTGAAGAGCTTCTTGTGGTTGATCTCCTTGCCCTCTCGCCGAAGCAGGATCAGCAGACGCCGATAGCCGAACCGCCGACGCAAGCTCGCCAGCTCACGAAGGCGCTGGCGGAGCGCGGTATCGTCGCCTCGCGTCGAGGCGTAGCGATAGGTCTTCGGCTCGATGCCGATGAGGCCGCACGCACGCCGCTGCGAGTAGCCCTTCTCCTCGATCGCCCAGGTCACGACCTTCCTCCGGGAACTGGGCGTCAGAAGTTTTTTCCAAGAGCCTCGCGGAGAGTGGCTACGTCGAGCATCGACTCGGCCAGAAGCTTCTTCAGCTTCCGGTTTTCCTCCTCGAGCGCCTTAAGGTTGCGGGCGTCGGACACCTCCATCCCGCCGTACTTCGTGCGCCACGTGTAGAAGGTCGCGTCGCTGATCCCGTGCTTCCGGCAGAGGTCCACGACCGGGATTCCGGCCTGGTGCTCCTTCAGGATCCCGATGATCTGTTCCTCGCTGAACCGGCTCTTGCGCATCGTCCGTCTCCTCTCGACGGATCCTAGCTTCTGAGCGGGGTCATTTCAGGGGGCAACGTCACCTACCCCTCGCGGAACGGCGGCCTTGAACTGGCATTTATGGAAACCTGCGAGCGTGACGCCAGCGTTGAAGCCTTCTGCAAGATCAACGAGCAGAAACACACCTTCGCGCGCCTGCGATACATCAAGGAAGATGGGCTTCCGGCGTTCTACTCGCCCGACTTCTTCGTGAGAGCAGGCGGCGCGATTTATCTGGTGGAAACAAAGGCACAAGGCCAGCTCACCAGCCCGAACGTGCTGCGCAAGCGCAGGGCCGCCGTTGCATGGTGCGACCGGATCAACGCCCTTCCTCCGGAACAGCGTAGCGATTCCGAATGGCACTATGTCCTTCTCGGGGAAGACACCTTCTATGGCTGGCGGGACAAGGGCGGCTCGATCGCTGATCTTCTCGCCTATGCACGGCTGCGCCCTGTCGAAGACAAAGGCCAGGCTAAGTTCGCCTTCTGAACTTCATACCGGGGCAGGAATCTATTGTCCCGGCGCTGGCACGGTGATGGTGCAACGCTGATCCGCGCCGGCCGTGCGCGCGGCCTCCCAACAAGCCGCTACCGCCTCCCTGTTCGCTTCAAGGAGCTGGTCGGCCGAGGCCACGCGCTGCCATGCTTCCGGGCTGCCGAACGCCATGAGGCTCATACCGGCCTGCCACGGCCTTTCGCCCATGACGACGCTGGCGACACGCGGCGCGGCCGAGAACGGCAACACGCGCGGAAGGAACAGCATCACCAGCGCGCCGGCGAGCAGGCCGACAGCGAAGGCGACGACAAGCCACCAATTTTGCCGATCGCGCTCCCGCGCGCTGGCGACGTGCGCCGAAAGATTGCGGCCGGCGCGCTCGAGGTCGGACGCCTGCCGCTCGAGCTGCTGCGCGGCGGTGCGTATCAGAGCCTCGCCGCTGCGCTCGAGGAGCGCCGCATAGTGTTGCGCGCCCTGTTTGAGAATGGGCGATTGCTCTACGCCGTGCATCCGCTCCGCAACATTGTCGAGCGCCTGCACGAGCTGGGCGAGCTGGGGCTTGTAGTCCTGCGCCGGCTCGATCTTTTCGAGCTGATCGAAAGCCGCTTCCAGCCCGCGCCGCATGACCTTCATTTCCGCACCGATCTGCTCGCCCTGCGTCTCGATCGTGCGCCGTAGCGCGTCGAACGCGGCGGCCGGGTCGCCGGCGTCCTCGTCCAGTGCTTCCGGCTCGAATCCGTCCCTGTCGTCGTCCAGCCCCGCCATGTTCTCCGTGCCTACCTTTCCATGCCGATGCCCCGGCTAAGCCGGTGGCCGCGTGTCATTTCGTCTTGCAGCTCGCGGGCAATGGTCTGGCCCCGGCGAAGCTCCTGCCCGATTCCAAGCTCCTGCCGGCGATTGCGCAGGATGGAATCTACCTGCGGGTCACGCTCAAGGCTCTTGGTCATGCCGTTCATCTGGCTTTCGACCTTGGCGCGGGCCTCGTCGTGCTGCCAGCCGCGAAGCTCCCGGCGCTGCCCCTGTAGCTCCTGCCAGCGTTCAACGAACCGCTCGGCCCTGACATTCGGGTCTTGCAGCGCGGCGTTTTCGCGCTTCATCCCGTCGATAACATGGGCGACACGCTCCCGGCCGGAAAGCTCGGTCATGGCGCGCACCGTCGCCGGGTCGTTTTGCAGGGTCGAGCGCATCAGGTCTTTCATGCCGTCGCGCACCTGGTCGAGCTGCTGGCCGGCATCGCGCATTTCCTGCCGCTGCATGTCGAGAACGGGCAGGCCCTCGCGCCGGTGCTGGTCGATCGACTGATAGGCCCGCGAATAGCGGTCAACGGCCGCCTCAAGCGGCGACTGCCCCCGCGCCCGCTCGGCCAGCCGGTCGGGCGCCGGCGCCGGCCGCAAGCTCCCTTCCCTTTCCGGCCGCTCGCTGCGCTCCTGAGAAGGGGCAGGACGCGCATTGAGCTTGAGGCCGGAGAACATACCGCGCCGCTGCTTCTCGGCCTGCTGCGGGCCTTGTCTGTCGATCTGCGGGCCGTCCTCGCCGGCGCGGTCCTGCTGCGGCCCCTCGGCCGCCGCGCCGCGCCCAAGTTTCAGGCCCTCAAACGGATTGCGGCGCTGCTGTCGATCGCCGGCGAGATCCTCGCGCGGATCTGCACGGAGATCCTGAGCGAGATCCGCACCGACTTTTTGCGAGGATCTGCGATCAAGCGCATGATCCCCTGCCGTCGACTCCCGCTCCGCACGTAGCCCGGCCGCGCGCTCGGCCGGAATCTCGATCTCGCTGCGGACGCCCATTTGCTCCGCGATCCCGCGCCGCTCGGCAAAGTCGCGGGTATAGTCGAGCGTCGTTTCCTTCACGCCCGACCGGGACAGCCGGCGTTCTAGCTGGCTATATGCCAGCTCGCCGGCATCCTGAACCTTCCATGTGTTCCGGTGCGTCTGCGTCCCGTCCGGCAGGGTGACAGGGGTGGAACCCTCATGCTGTAGGCCGATCCTCTCCCCGATCTCCGGCGCGGCCTCCTTCATGGCCCGCTCAAGATCGACGCCCCATAGGGTGCGCTGCTCGCCCTTGTCGTTTTCCAGCGTCACGAAATAGCTGCCGGATTTCTGCGGGTCATGCTCGAACGGCGCGGCCCCATGCTCGACCAGCCGGCCGGCATTGGTGAACTCGTCCTGGGCGGCGTAGAGCTGCGCCCCGTCACGATGCCGGGTCATGGCGACATAGGTTAGATGCCGATCCATCGTCCCCGACGCCAGCACATAGGAACGATCGACGGTCGCCCCCTGGTTCTTGTGAATCGTCGTGGCATAGCCGTGGTCGATCGCCTGATAGTCGCCCATCGGCACGGAAACGCTGTCGCCTCGGCCGTCGAGCGTGGCGACGATCCGGCCAGGTTCGACATGATCGACCGTCGCCAGCATCCCGTTTTTCACGCCAAGGTCGCGGCTGTTTTCGAGGAACACGATGCGATCGCCAATCGCAAAGTCGCGTTTGCCATCATTGGTCTGGAAGGTCAGCGCCTCGGCAGGCCCGTCCCGCTCATGGTCGACGGCCTGGGCGACGTCCCCCGCCCCTTCTCGGCCCTCGGCCAGCTCGCCGGCCTCGGCAACGCGCGCCAGCTCGCCCCGGTCCTGTAGCTCGGCCCGGATCGCGTCATTGATGGCGCGAACATCGGCACGGCGGTGCGCCATCGCAACGCGGGTGCCGTCCGGCCGCTCGTCGCGATCGGCAAGGTAATCGCGCACGATCTGGCCGCGCGCGTCCTCGCCGGTTTCGGCAAAGCTGATATTGCCATGCTCCTGATAGGCGGCCAGGCCCTCGGCCGTGCGATGCGTGGCGAAGTCAACGGACGCCTCCCGCTGCCAGTCCACGCGCTGCCGGCGTATCTCGGAAAGCTCGGCATGGCCGATTTCCTCCGTGATCGCCCGGAAGGGTGCGCCGGCCCCGATCGCCTGTAGCTGCTCATGGTCGCCTACAAGGACGATCTTCGCCCCGCGCGCCTCGGCCTCGCCAACGAGCCGGGCGAGCTGGCGGCTCCCGACCATGCCGGCCTCGTCGATCACGAACACGTCGCCGCGGCCGATCGTGCCGCGGTCGTTCTCCCAACCGCGGGACCATGACGCGAGGGTGCGGCTCTGGATGCCGGAACTTTCCTCCAAGCCCTCGGCCGCCTTCCCCGACAAGGCCGCGCCGTGGACCTGATAGCCCTCGGCCTCCCATGCCTCGCGCGCTGCGGCAAGCATGGTGGACTTGCCAGCGCCGGCGAAACCGACAACGGCCGCGATGCGCTCCCGGCCGGTGATATGCTCGATCGCCGCCCGCTGCTCGTCGGACAGCCGGGCGGAAGCATCGCCGGCGCTGCGCTGAATGGCGGCGTCCTGCCGCTCTATGGCGCGCTCGACATACCGGCGATCGACACCATGACCATGCGCCTCGTGCATCCGCTGCGCGCTCTCGATCATGCCGGATTCGATCTCGACCACTTCGCGGGTCGAATAGCGGGCAAGCTCGATCTCGCCGGTTGCCGGGTCCGCGCGCTCGGCCTGCAACTCGACCAGCGCCGGCGAGGCCATCACCTTCGCAAAGGCGCTCTGGAACTCCTGTGGATCGTCGTTGATGTAGCGATGCAGCGCCCGCGCAACGTCGTGCCGATCGAACACGCTCTTTTCCCCGGTGATGAGGGTTAGAACCTGCTCGGGCTTCTCCCGGATCAGCTCGGCATTGCGCCGGGCCGCTTCCTCGTCCAGCCGCGCCCGCGACACGTCGAGGCCGCGCCGCTCCATCTGCGTGGCATGGACACCCATATGTTCGGTCGGCGCGATCTCAAGGCCGCGCTCCATGTGCGAACGATGGTCGATCCGAATATCAAACCCGGCCATCGCAAGCCGCTCGTTGGCGATCCCTTCCCACCTCTGGCGAAGGTCACGAAGCTGCATGTCGGTCGTCGGCAGGTCGTTCGCCAGCAGCCATTTGTTTTCACGCTCTAGGTAGGTCTTTTCGCCTAGCCCGTTCTCCGTCACCTGCCGCGTGGTCATAAGGATATGGGCATGGTGATTGCGAACGTCGCTCGCCTCGTGCGGTGCATGAATGGCGAAGTCCACGGCCGCGCCGTAGCGGTTCGCCAATTCCTGCACCAATTCCCGCGTTGCCTCTAGCCGTTCCTCGGCCGACAGCTCGTGCGGCAAGGCAACCTCAAATTCGCGGGCTACGCGAGCGTCCTTGCGCTTTTCGGTAAACTCGGCGGCGTTCCACAAGTCCGACCGATCCCGCGCCCAATCGGCGTTGACGCCCTCGGGCAAGACGATCTCGGCATGTTCGACGCCCTGCTTTGCCGTGTAGTCGTGCGTGATGCCGTCGCGCTCGTTGGTCAGCTTCTCCCCGGCACGATAAGCCATTGAGGCGACGGCGCTACGGCCCTTCGCCCGCGAAATTGGCTTCATGCTGAAATGGTAGATCGCCAATCCGTTGCCTCGATCCCGTTTCACCCTTTCCCGATAGCCTACCAGCCATTGGCGCACTGAGTTACGCAGTAACTCGTAAGTGCGCCCTTCTCAACTCAATCGCTTCGCTCTCTCGTCGCTCGGTGTGGCGCTTGCGGCAAGGTCGATGCGATGAACTGAGGCCCTGATTGTGCTGCAATGCCGCCAAAAATTCAAGGTAGTGCATAATCGTGTTTGGTGACGTTGCTTGCATCGGATAGACTACGGCTCAAATTGGGAGTGCAGACCGATGGCAATAGACAGCGCCGGAACACTTGCGTTGCTGATCGACGGCGACAATGCCACGCCGAAAATCATAACCGGGCTGCTAGCTGAGATTGCCAACTATGGCACTGCCAGCGTCAAGCGCATCTATGGCGATTGGACCAAACCGAACCTCAACGGCTGGAAAGAGTGCCTGCTGGAACACTCGATTCAGCCGGTCCAGCAGTTCGCCTATACGACCGGGAAGAACGCCACTGACGGCGCGATGATTATCGACGCGATGGACTTGCTCTATACCGGCCGCTTCTCCGGTTTCTGCATCGTCTCAAGTGATAGCGACTTTGCCCGCCTGGCCGCGCGCATCCGTGAGCAAGGCGTCATCGTCTATGGGTTCGGGGAGCGCAAGACCCCCCGCCCTTTCATCACCGCTTGCGACAAGTTCGTCTATTTCGACGTGCTCAACACGGCCGGGGAACAGAAGGAAGCGGAAGCCGTCGCCGCACCTAAAGCGGCCGCCGCCAAGCCTGCTCCGGCGAAAGCGGCACTCGATCGCGCTGCCCTCGACATGCTGGCGAAAGCTGTCACCGCCTCGGCCGACGAAGACGGCCGCGCCAATCTGGCCCGCGTCGGCGCGCACCTGGCGAAACAGTCGCCGGATTTCGACGCCCGCAACTATGGCTTTCCCCGTCTCTCCGATCTGGTCGAGGCGTCGGGCATTGTCGAGGTCGAGCGCATTGGCGAAAATCCGAAAATCATCATGGTTCGCCTCAAGGGCGGACCAGCCCCTCGCCCCGCTAGATAGAAGGAAATGGCACATGGCGCGCAAGACGATCGAACAGCGGTTGGCCGAGCTGGATGCGCAGCGCGCCACCCTCAAGGCCCGGCTCGGCAAACAGGAGCGCGCCAATGATACCCGCCGCAAGGTGCTGCTCGGCGCGCTCGTTCTGCATCGCCTCGAAAGCGGCAAGGATGAGGAATTTTCCCGACGCCTCCGCGAATGGCTCAAGCGCGAGCTACCCGACTTCCTGACGCGCCCCGGAGATAAGGAACTCTTTGCCGATCTGATCGCCAGCGCGCCGGCCAGGGAGACGACAGACAGCGCCGGGGGGGCCGCCTCATGAATCAGGCGACGTTAGCCTGGGCCGCGTTCAAGAACATGCTGCGCGCCGCCGCGCGTGATCCGGTATGGGCTATTTCCAGCATCCTCATGTCGCCCTTCCGGGCTGGCCGCTATCTGCTGCAAGTCGGCTTCTTCGTCTTTCTGGTCACGCTGATGCTCGCCGTTGCGGCCAATGGGATTCCGCAAGAATGGTGGATCGCTAGAACGATTGCCGGCTTGCTCCTGCTGCTGTTCTTCCTGGTCCTCGTTTTCCGTGTCCTCACCAATCCCCTCATTGAGCATTTCGGGGACATGGAAGGGGAAACCCACGGCTCGGCCCGCTTCGCCACCGACAAGGAAACCGCCGCCCTCGCCCGCGCCGATACCGGCCTGCTGATCGGCCGCGACGGCAAAACCGGAAAGCTCCTGCGCTATGACGGCCCGGCCCATCTGCTGACGATGGCACCGACGCGCACCGGCAAGGGCGTGGGAACCATCATCCCCAACCTGCTCACGGCCGACCGCTCCGTGATCTGCATCGACCCCAAGGGCGAAAATGCCAGGATTGCCGGCCGCGCCCGCCAGACCTTCGGCCCGGTCCACGTCCTCGACCCCTTCGGCGTCACCGGCCAGCCCTCGGCCGCCTTCAATCCCCTCGACCAGCTTGACCCGGCCGGCCTCGATGTCGCGGAAGATGCCAGCACCTTGGCCGACGCGCTCGTGTTCGATGAACCGGGCATGGCCGGGGAAGCGCATTGGAACGAGGAAGCCAAGGCGCTCATTGCCGGCCTGATCCTCCATATTGCAGCCAGCGAGCCGCGCGACAGGCGAAACCTCGCCACCCTGCGCGAAGCCCTCACCCTCGCCCCTGAAGCCTTCGCGGCGCTCCTGAAGGACATGCAGGCGTCAACGGCCGCCGGCGGCCTGATCGCCCGCGCCGCTAACCGCCACCTCGGCAAATCCGACCGGGAAGCGGCCGGCGTCCTCTCGGCCGCGCAGCGCCATACCCATTTCCTCGACAGCCCGCGCATGGTCGCGGTCCTCGGCGGCTCCGATTTCCGCTTTGCCGATCTCAAGCGCCGCAACGCCTCGGTGTTCCTCGTCCTGCCGCCCGATCGGCTCGCCACCTATTCCCGATGGCTGCGCCTGCTCGTCTCGCAAAGCCTGATCGACATGGCCCGCGATCCCGTCAAGCCGGCTGCCCCGATCCTCTACCTGCTGGATGAGTTCGCCGCCCTCGGCCACCTCGCCCCCGTCGAGCGCGCAATGGGCCTCATGGCCGGCTACGGCGTCCAGCTCTGGCCGATCTTGCAGGACGTTCACCAGCTCCGCGCCACCTACGGGCAACGCGCCGGCACCTTCCTGTCAAACGCCGGCGTTTTGCAGGTGTTCGGCGTCAACGATCACGATAGCGCCCGCCTCGTCTCCGATCTGCTCGGCCAGGGAACCGTTGTGTTCCAGACCATGAGCCGGGCGCTCGATTCCGAAAAATCCGGCCTCTCCTACGGCGAGCAACACACGGCCCGGCCGCTGCTGACCCCTGATGAGGTCCGCAACCTGCCTGCACATGCCGAATTGCTGTTCCTCGCCGGGCAACGGCCGATCGTCGCCGGAAAGCTCGCCTATTACGCCGATGCAGAATTTCGGGGGCTGTATGATGCGCCCTGATCGCTCTAACGCCATTCGGGCGAAGCGGACCCGGCGCTAAAGCGCCGGGACATTGTTACGAACGGCCCTCCGGCTCTCTACGGCGCTATTGGGGAGCGCGTTCGCCTCCGGGCCGGCGCGGCTCGCGCCGCGATCTACCTGACGACCTGGTGCAAGCTCTATTCAGGGAAGGACCACGGCCGCGACGGTAGCCCCCCGGCCGGCCCGCTCTCATCATCTAGGGCCGTAGGGACGGCCGGGGGGCGGGCCACACGCGCAAGCGTTACGGATTAAGCTATTTACGTATCCACGTATTAACGTGCGTAAGGCTCGATCGGCGGCAATCCATGTTGCGCCAGCACCGCCGACAGCCCGGCCTCGGCCATCGCCTGAATCGTCGTTCCCTCTGCATCCGCGAGCTGGCGAAGGCGTTGCCAGTCCGATCGCCGAACCTTGACCGTTAGCGCGACAGTCTCGCCCCCTCCC
>NZ_JBGCUS010000007.1 GCF_041415945.1 Ancylobacter sp. IITR112
CCGACCTTCAGGGACAAGATCCGCGAATGGCTGAAAGTGCTGCGCAAGGCCAACTGCGCGGTGATCCTGGCGACGCAGTCGATTTCGGACGCCGAGCGGTCCGGCATCATCGACGTGCTGAAGGAATCCTGCCCGACCAAGATCTGCCTGCCGAATGGTGCGGCGCGTGAGCCGGGTACACGCGAGTTCTACGAGCGCATCGGCTTCAACGAGCGCCAGATCGAGATCGTCGCGACCGCGCTCCCGAAGCGGGAATACTACGTCGCTTCGCCCGAAGGCCGGCGGCTTTTCGACATGGCGCTCGGCCCGGTCGCGCTCTCCTTCGCCGGCGCCTCCGGCAAGGAAGATCTCAAGCAGATTGCCGCGCTGAAGGCCGAGCATGGCGACAGCTGGCCGGCGCACTGGCTCCAACAGAGAGGAATAGGCGATGCGGAAGCCCTTCTTCACCAAAGCTAGTCTTGCCGCGTCGATGGCCCTCGTGGCGACGATGGCTCATGTCTCGCCAGCCCTCTCGGGATCGGCGGCCGGCGGCGCCACCGAATGGACGCAGCTCCTGAACAACGGCGAGCTCGTGACGATGGTGACGAAGTCAACCGAACAGATCAACAATCAAGTCACGCAGATCACCCAACTGGCGGAGCAGATCCAGAACCAGCTGCGCATTTACGAGAACATGCTGCAGAACACCGCCCAGCTGCCGAACCACATCTGGGGGCAGGTGGAGAACGATCTCAACCGGCTGCGCAGCCTTGCCGCTCAAGGGCAGGGCATCGCCTTCTCGATGAGCAATGCCGACGACGTGTTGAAGCAGCGCTTCCAGAGCTATGCCGACTTCAAGACCAACCTCCCCAACGGAGCGACCTTCGCCTCGACCTATCAGAACTGGTCGACGACCAATCGCGACACGATCGCCGGCACGCTCAAGGCGGCCGGTCTCACCGCCGAGCAGTTCTCGTCGGAAGAGTCGACGATGAGCTCGCTCCGCACGATGTCGCAGTCCGCCGACGGGCAGATGAAGGCGCTGCAGGTCGGCCATCAGATCGCGGCGCAGCAGGTGGCGCAGTTCCAGAAGCTTCGCGGTCTGGTCTCCCAGCAGACGACGATGATGGGGACATGGCTCCAGTCCGAGCAAGCGGACAAGGATCTCGCGCAGGCCCGGCGCGAGCAGTTCTTCAACGCGACGACGCCCGGTGTCCGTGGCGGGCAGACGATGGAGCCGCGCTGGTGAGCCGGCCGGTCGTCATGGCAGCGCTGGCGGCGGTCCTCGCGCTCGTCGGCCTCACGGTGATCTGGTTCGTCGTCACGCCCCGGCTGGAGACCACAGCGCCGTCGGTGCAGGAGCAGCGCCAGCGCGCCGAGGACTTCCTCGGCGGCGATCCCGATCGTCCGGTGCGCGGCGGGCAGGAGATGAAACCACGATGGTAGTCACCCGTCCGTCCCGCGCGCTCGAAATCGGCTTCATCATCATTGCCCTCGTCCTGCTCGCCAGCGCACCGGCGCTCGCCCAGCAGGGGAGCGTGTTGACCACGCTCGAGAACCAGGTCTCGACGGCCGCGAAAGGCTGGGAGACGACGGTCATGAATGCGGCGCGCTCCCTGTTCTGGATTCTCGCGGGCATCGAGGTCGGCATCGCCGCGGTGTGGCTCGCCCTGCAGGCAGCCTCACTCGATGCCTGGTTCGCCGAGCTCGTGCGCCGGATCATGTTCATCGGCCTGTTCGCCTTCATCCTCGACAGGGGACCGAGCTTCGCCAAGGCGGTCGTCGACAGCCTGTTTCAGATCGGCGCCAATGGCGGCTCGGCCTCGCCGGCGAACATCTTCGACGCCGGCATCCGTGTCGCCTCCAAGATGTCGGAGCAGGCGAAGTTCGGTCTCTTTGAAGACAATGCACTCGCCATTGCCGCTGTCTTCGCCATGGTCATCGTCGTCATCGCCTTCAGCCTTGTCGCGGCGATCTTCATTGCGGTGATGGTCGAGATGTATGTCGGCTTGCTCGCCGGCATGATCATGCTCGGCCTCGGAGGTTCGTCCTTCACCAAGGACTTCGCCGTCCGATACCTCGTCTATGCCTTCTCGGTCGGCATGAAGCTGATGGCGCTGGTCATGATCGCACGCATCGGCTCGGAGGTGCTGCTCGGCCTCGCCGAGGCGCCGACGGCCACATCCGACCAGTTCATCACGACGCTCGCGATCGCCGGCATCTCCGTCGTCGTGTTCATCATCGCCATGTATGTGCCGCCGATCGTCCAGGGCGTCGTGCAAGGCGCCTCGATCTCCGGCGGCATGGAAGCGATCCGCCACGGCGGCCAGGCAGCGACCTTCGCCGCCGGCGGCGCGTTCCTCGGGGCGAGTGCGGCGATGTCCGGCGCGTCGGCGGCGAGGAGCGCGCGAGCTGGTGGCTCCTCGATGGCGGGAGCGGCGCTGCGCGGCATGGTAGCCGGCATCGGCAATGCGGGATGGGCGGCCGGCTCGGCGGCGAAGGAAAAGGCGATCGCGGCGCCGGGCGCCTATGCCGGATCCTTGCTCGGCCTGGCCAACGCCAAGCTCGATCAGTCGCGGCAGAAATCGCCGCCACCGCCGCCGCCACCGCCGATTGAGGACAAGTGAGGGGAGACGCGCATCAGCATGGCCGCCAGTCCGCCCGACAATCCCTATATCGCCGCTCGCCAGGAGTGGAACGAGCGCTATGGCTCCTACGTCAAGGCCGCGGCCGCGTGGCGGCTCGTCGGCATCACCGGCATGCTGATGGCCGTGGTCGGCTTCAGCTACGCGCTCTATCAGAGCACGCAGGTCAAGCTCGTGCCCTACATTGTCGAGGTCGACCGCCTCGGCACCGCGGTAACAGCCGGCTTCCCCCAGCAGATCGAATATGCCGATCCTCGCGTCGTCCGCGCGACGCTCGGCACCTTCGTCTCGAACTTCCGCAGCGTGACGCCCGACGCGGTGGTGCAGAAGCAATACATCGATCGCACCTACGCGCTGCTGCGCACCTCCGATCCGGCGACTGAGAAGATCAACGCCTGGTTTCGCGGCAATTCCCCGTTCGAGAAGGCGAAGAACGCGACCGTCGCGATCGAGGTCAACAATGTCGTGCCGCTCTCCAACCAGAGCTACCAGATCGACTGGACCGAATATGAGCGCGACCGGAAGGGCAAGGAAACCGCCGTGCGCCGGTTCCGGGGCATCGCCACCGTGACACTGACCCCGCCGCAGGACGAGGGCGTCATCCGCCTCAATCCGATCGGTCTCTATCTGCGGGACTTCGAATGGACCGCCCAGCTGTGAAAGGCCCGCGCACGCCAATGACAAGAGAAGGAACAATCATTGCCGCCATGCTGCTCGTGCTGTCGGCTGTCGTGGCGACGGGTTTCGTCGCTGCGCCTGCCGCCGCCCAGGGGATGAGCGCGAACGAGGCCCGCGGCACCAACATCTCCGGACAGTGGCGCGGTTCGCGCGGGCTCGTCACCAGAGGGGCGGACGGAAAGGTGATCTTCCTCTATGGCGAGATCCAGCCCTCGGTCGTGTGCTCGCCCCTGCAGGTCTGCGATATCGAGCTGCAGGCCGGCGAGGTGGTGCGTGATGTGCTCGTCGGCGACACGGTGCGCTGGAAGGTCGAGCCGGCGACGTCCGGAGCCGTGGGCGGGCAGGCGATCCATCTGATCGTCAAGCCGGCCGAGCCGGGGCTGGTCACCTCGATGGTGGTGACGACGTCGCGGCGCACCTACCACATCCAGCTCAAATCGCATCAGAGCCAGTACATGGCGCGCATCGGCTTCGAATATCCCGAGGACGTGTCGACCCGCCTTTCCGACATCAACGCGAGGCTCGAGGCAAGCACCATCCCGGGCGCCGGCGTGCCGGCCGAGCAGCTGAACTTCCAGTACAGCGTCAGCGGCAATGCTGGCTGGCGGCCGACCCGCGTCTATTCGGACGGCCAGAAGACCTACATCCAGTTTCCGCGCTCGATGTCCGGACAGGACGCCCCGGTGCTCTTCGTCGTCTCCGGTGGCCAGAACCGCATCGTCAACTACCGCATGAAGGGCAACATGATGGTGGTGGACTACAACGTCGATCGCGCCGTGCTCGTCTCCGGCGTCGGCTGGCACCAGGACAAGATCACCATCAGCAGGGGAGGGTAGGTGATGACCCCGCGACACCTCGTCCCCCGCCTCCTTGTCGTCGCCTTGGCCGCCGCGCTGCTCGCCGGCTGCCAAACCTTCGGAACCGAAAGCCTCGTGGCCAGCTCCGCGCCGCAGGAGATTTCAGGTCCCGCGGCAAGCGCCATCGCCGGCGACATGGTCAGCCGCCTGGCCGAACATGTCGGACCGGGTACCGGCACCATCGTGCTGAAGCCCGATGGCTCGCCGTTTGGCGGCGCGCTCGAGGCCTCGCTGAAGACCTGGGGCTATGCCGTGGTCAGCGATCAGAAGGCCGAAGGCGAGAAGCTCATTCCGCTCGCCTATGTGATCGGCAGCTATGATGGCCAGGTGCTCGCGCGCCTCTCGACCGGCTCGCTCGATCTTGGCCGCGCCTACACCGCGACCGCGGCCGGCGCGACGCCGACAAGTCCGTTGTCAGTCATGCAGCGCGGGTGAGGGGAGGGGAACATGGTTCAATCCCTCAAGCTCGGCGGGGAAGCGGCCGAACCGAAGATCCGGCGGATCAATCGCCTGCCGATCGTCATCGCGATCGCTCTGGTCGTCGCCTTCCTCGCCGTGATCATTTACGGGCTAAGCTCGCGCGGACTGTATTTTTCGCGCAACCCGTCGATCGAGCAGGCCGGTGGTGCCCCGGCGTCCACCTATGCCGACCAATTGAAGCGTGGCGTCTCGGACGGGATCATCGGCGATCCCGCGGAGGCGCCGGTGTTTCAGCCGACGCCTCCGGAACGAACCGAGCCGGCGGCCGCGCCAAAGCCCGCCATCGTCCAGCCTGAGCGCGCGACGGCGGAAGGCGAGCCGGACGCTGTTTGGCGCGCTCGGCTCAAGCGAGAGGCCGATGAGCAATACTATCGCGAGTTGCAACGCCAACGCATGGCGCGGATGCAGGCCAACGACACGGCCTATGACTCACCGATCGCCGTCAACGTCGACAAGTTGCGCAGCAACGCGCGGAGCGATCCCGCGGCCTCGCAGCCCGCTGGCGCCAGTGCCACGGGCGCCGGCGCGGCCGCGGATCTCTACGGCGCCGCGCTCCGCGCCGGCCTCACCGGCCAGAACCTCGACCCGAACGCCCAACGGACGAAGGAGGACTTCTTCAATGCCGACATCAAGGAGCTCGGCTATCTCCCCAACCAGGTCGTGCCGCAGCGCTCGCTCTATGAGCTCAAGCGCGGCTCGGTGATCCCCGCGACGCTCATCACCGGCATCAACTCCGACCTTCCCGGCCGCATCACCGCGCAGGTCAGCCAGAACGTCTACGACAGCGCCACCGGGCACCGCCTGCTCATCCCGCAGGGAACGAAGCTGTTCGGTCGCTATGACAGCAAGGTCTCGTTCGGCCAGTCCCGCGTGCTCGTCGTTTGGACTGACATCATCTTCCCGAACGGATCGACGCTGCAGATCGGCGGCATGGCCGGGACCGATGCCGAGGGCTATGGCGGCTTCAATGACAAGGTGAACAACCACTATCTGAAGACATTTGGGTCCGCGATCCTGCTCGCCGTCATCGGCGCTGGCATGGACATGGCGATCCCGCAGAACAACAATCCGTTCGACAATGGAAACAGCGCCGAGGACGCCGCGCGGCGGAATTTCGCGGAGACCTTCGGACGCGTGGCGGAGCGCACGATCAATCGCAATCTCGACGTTCAGCCAACGCTGGAGATTCGACCGGGATACAAATTCAATGTCCTCGTCGACCAGGACATCATGTTCCCGGGGGTCTACCGTGGATGATTTCGCAACCGGCCATCGGCTGGCGGTGTGGAATTGAGGTCAGGACCTCTCAATAACACGACAGTGTCAAACGATGGCGACGAGGCCAAGCCGCATTCGAAATTTGACTAACCAATCTCCGCGTTAGCCGAACGCTTCAGGTCCAAATAAGCCAGGTACTGCGTTGCCGAAGAAAAGGCCCTAGAATCCCTTCTTGCTTCGCGAACTCACTGCCAATTTCCTAACGAGTTGATCAGTAATAGGCTTACTCACCAAGAACGTAACTCCGGTCTTAGTCGCCTTGAGTTTCGAAGATGCGATCTCGTCTGCATGGGCCGCAATTGCACCCGGATCGACATAGAGACCACATTGTTTGCTGAAGGCGGCATAGCCCGCGACGATCGTCCCTTCGATCTGAAATCCGGGCCTATCGTACATCATGACTTCTTCGGCGCCTGGCCGCGCCCGCGATAACTGCGCGCGCAGCTGGCCCAACATGTCGCGGAACTGCTCCGGTGCGGCGGCTATATAGGCATCATGGCTGTCCTTCTTCGTTATGCAGACAGTCCCTTTCTAGCATGTCCAAGGGCAACAAATGGGACACTGCAGCTCTTGATACGGCTCTGACCACGAAGGTGAAGCTGATGTGAGCGGTTCGCTCCTATCACTCCACCGGCACCGGCGGGACATGGCCGAGGACGTCGAGGAGCGTCGAAAGGAGGGTCTGTTGGGCATGCATGTCGATCATCGCGCTGACATAGGCGATGCGGGCGGGACCTACGCTTTCACAGTTGGCAACAGGCGGCGACCTGCGCCATTCCTCATATTTCGCCTCGGCCGCGTCGCGGAGGCGCCGATGTGTCCTGATTGCCTGAATTGTGATTTGTTCGAGATCTCGCTTGGGGAGATGCTCGGTCAGGCCGACGACCGGCCTCAGCGTGACTTTGTGCTCCGGCTGCACAGCGCAGTTCTGGTCGTTTCCCATCCGCCTTCTTCTTCAAAGGTCGTCCGCGGTGCGCCCCCGCAAACGTCAATCCCTGATCCCAAGCCGGGGGTTGGAAACCGTACTCAGACGGTCCTGCGACCTTTAGCACCGAGGCGCCTGGACATGCGTCACAGGCCCCCGGCCGTAAGGCCAGAGGATCCTTGGTGCCTTCCCGGTTGGCACCGACCGCTGAGTAGGGGTTTCCACACCCCGAGGCAGCGCGTACTGCCCTGCCGGCCCTTATAAAGATGAGACGCCCCAATCGCTAGAGCGAAGCGGTGAATCCCGTAGAACCGAACGATCTCAATGCTATTTCGAGCGGCCTCCGCGCGACTGGGATTGCCTGATGAGCACGCCGGACAGCCACGGCCGCCTCAAGCTCTCCCGCTTCCCTAAGCCGGCTACGTTCGCGGATCACCGCCAGGCCCCGGTCAACGCTCTCGGCCATCTGCGCGTCATGTTCGCCGTAGATGACATCGACGAGACGCTCGAAAGGATCCGCACGCGCAGCGCGCGGGCGAGGTCATTCGATATCGGGACGCGATCGGCTCTGTTACATGCGCGGGCCTGAAGGGGCTTCCTATCGGACTGGCGCGGGAACTGAGCTGAGCACAAATACGACGGCACCCTCGGAGCGATTTGCGACCGGCGGCCGGATGCTCGTCGATCGACATCTGAGTGCTCTACGCCGCTAGGGAGAGGCTGGCCCGCCAGTCTCGTGGGGACAATTCATCAATCGGACTTTGGCCGGCTACCGCCGATACCGGACAAATCGATGCGGATCCCCGCCTTGTTCGGATCGACGGGTTCGGGGCGAACCGGTCCCGCGGCTTCGGTTGGGCCCGCTTCGCTCCGATCTGCTTCCGCCGGAGCCGGCACCGCGAGTTTCACGTCGCCGGGATCCGGCTCGCTGAATATCGCCTTTCCCTCGAAGCTACCGGTCTTCCAGGCCTCGATCGCATCGTCGAAGGCCTCGTCAACGGCGTTGCCGTACCATTTGGTGACGATCCGGTAGACCTTGGCGAAGAGCTTCGTGCCCATCCGGATGTTGGCGCAGGCGTCGACCAGATCGGGCTTCAGCTCCGAAACGTCGGTGATGCCGACCCCTGCAGGATATTGCGTGACGCCGACCCGCACGACGGCCTTGCCGACATGCTGGCGGACGAGCGCCATGGCCTCCTCCCCCGTGCCAGGCCGGGGAATCAGCACGACGCGGCCGCCGGACCGGACGGTGACCGCCAGCGGATCCGGCGAGCCCGCCGACACGATGAACTTCTCGACGATCGCGGGCTTCAGGCCGGGATCGGCGCATTGCTGGATGAGGGCGGCGTCGACCATGAGAACTCCCTGGGTTATCGGTTGAAGGCGGTGACGAGCGACACATCGAACAGCCTCGCCCAGGCGATCGTGCTGGCGTTTTGGATGTCGATGATCGAGGTGCCGACAGTCCACCAGCCATTGCCGGTGGCGACGATCGCGTCCGGCCGCTGCAGCATCGACTGCAGGATGGGCCAGACGACGAGCTGCTCGTAACAGATCAGCGGCGCGATGCGCTGGCCGCCGAGCTCGACGGCCGGGTTGGCGAAAAGATGCGCCCGTGCGCCGCCCGCCCGCCCGACCAGGCGGCGCCAGGGCTGCCACATCGAGACCGGAACCGGCATGCGCTCGCGATAAAGGATGCTGGCCTTGTCCGCCGAGATCGCGACCAGCACGTTGTCGTAGCCCTGCGGATCGATGACGGCAGCGCCAGCGATCACCGCGATGTCGCCGCTTGAGAGCGCGTCACGCCACAGCTGCTCGACGCTCGGCGTCCAGAACCCGAGCGCGCTTTCCGGGAGCACCACGATCCTGGCGACCTGCTCTCCATCCCGCATGACCGAAGTGATCAGGTCGCGCTGGCGCTCGAGCGTACTGTCGCGCCCGAGGCTCTGGCCCATATCGAGGTCGACGCCCCGGAATCCTTCCGGGAGCGGCGGCGGCGTCCATGTCGCGACCGACCACAGCCAGAACCCGCCGAGCGCGATCGCCGCGATCGGCGAGGCTCGCGTCGTCATCGCCATGAGGCCGACCACGGCGGCCGCCAGTCCTAGCCAGCCCCATCCGGGAAACAGCACGCCGGCCGCCGTCAGCGGATGCGCCCAACCCACGATACCGAAGGGCGGCACCGCCATCAAAGCAGCCGCCAGCCCAGACTTCGCCGCCCTGCCTCCTCCCGGCCGGCTCGTCCAGAGCAACCCGTGGACGGCGACGAAAGCAAACGACGCGACCAGCCAGAGAAACACGCCCGGCCACATGTCGGAGGCGTAGAAGTTGGCGACGCCTTGCGGCAGGCCTCTCGACGCCGCGAGAAAATACGCCATCGCGACCAGCGCTGCGACGAAGCGGCTGCGCGCGAAGGCCCATAGCGCCGGGAACAGCATCGCGAGCGGCAGCGCCAGCGGCTCGCCGCTCCAGCCGATGACGCCGACCAGCGCGGCGATCAGGATCAGCACCAGATCCCGCGCCATGTCACGGCTCGAAGGTGAGGAGCGGGTGCGCGCGGCCGAGCACACCGCTGGCCGGGATCGGCCCGAAATACCGTGAGTCATAGGAGCCCGCGAAATCGGAGTGGAGGAAGAGGGAACCGGGCGAAACCGGCCCACCCGAAAAGGCCGTGAGCGCCCTGCCCGCGGCGTCGGTCGGCCGAACATCGGAATGAGGAAGCCGCCGTCCGTCGATCTCGACGCCGGCGCCGATCGCGATCGCCTGCCCTTCCGTCGCCACAACCGTCTTGATCATCGGGCTGAACCAGCCTGGGCAGAGGCCGCGGCCGAGATAGCCGCGCTCGCGTGCCAGGCGGAAGGCGGTGCTGTCGGGCGGGCAGATGAAGACGAGATCACCCATGGCGGGCGGTCCGTCGAGCGGCTCGATCCGCCACAGGCCGAGCGGATAGCTGCGCGTGAGATTGAGGCGCAAGCCGGCGAACCACGCGGTGCCGGCGAGCATGATCAGAGACGCGACCGCGGCCGGCACTATGAGGATGGCGCGCCGCCTCACTGCTTCATCACCGGCGTCTGCCGCTGGCTCTGGCGCAGGGTTTCGGCCTGCTTCAGCGTCGCGGCGGTGCGCTCTTGGGCGGCGAGCTGCTGCGCGGTCCGCATGGTCGGCCAGGCCTCGGCGAGCTTCTGCCGCTCGCCCGGAGCGAGCCCGTCGGCCGCCTTGTCGAAGATCTTGCCGGCGGGTTCGCGGGCGGCGTTGGTGAGCAGCGTGCGCTCGCCGAACCGCTCCGCGATCGCCTTGTTGAATCCGTCGATCTCGCCCTTCACCTCGCGGTTGGAAATCGCATAGCCGAGCGCGGCCGGCAGGTCGTTACGGTCGATGGCGTCGCGCACCCTCTCCAGCACGCGATGCGCCGCCGGCGACAAGGCCGGGATGTCGATCGAGACGCGATGGCGCATCGCCTGCTCGTCGACCTGGAGCTTCTGCACGGCGGCCTCGCGCAGGTTGAGATAGCTTTCGATGTCCCGCTTCAGCGCCGGGACATTGAGCTCGGCGACGCGGCGGTCCTCGCGATCGGCTTTGCCGGCCAGAAGCCCGGTCCTGCCCTTGAGGGGGCCGAGCGCCTGCGGCTCCGAAACCAGCCGGTCGAGCGCCGTCTTCGCCGCAGCGGGATCCGACAGGACCGCGTCGAAATTCATGGCGCGGAACGCCGTCTCCGGATCGGCGAAGACATAGCGGAAGCGGGTCGAGACCTCGTCCCACTGCCTGGTGACGGCAGGATCGGCGCGCAGCTTCTCCTCGACCGCGTCCTGGATCGATTTGGTGAACAGGGTGACGCCGGCGACCATCGCTGCGGCCTCCTTTGAGCTGCGTGTCTGACGGGGATCGATGAGGCCGAGGCGCGCGCCGATGCCGCGCAGGCGCTGCGTGAGATCGGCCAGCTTCTGTTTCTGCCGGACCGACCAGTCGAGCCGGTCGCGCAGCAGCGTGCGGGCGACCTTGACGATGTGCAGGCCGCGGTTCTCGGCGAAGCGGAGCGCCTGCCGGTAGAGCGTGCCTCGCTCGTAGTCGAGCGTGGTCTCCTTGGCGTTGCGTCGCGACAGGACCTTGGCGAGCCCGCCATGGAAGCCGAAGGAGCGGCGCCCGTAGTAGAGCGCCATGTCCTCGCGGTGCCGGGTCAGCGCGACATAGGTCAGGTGGCGGTCGAGCGAGAGCGAGGCGAGCACCTTCACGCGGTCGACGGTGGCGCCCTGGGCCTTGTGGATCGTGGTGGCGTAGCCGTGATCGAC
>NZ_JBGCUS010000008.1 GCF_041415945.1 Ancylobacter sp. IITR112
GTGGCAGGTCTGGCCGAAGGACGGGCGCTGCACGCCCTCGATCTTGTCCCCGCAACGTCCGGCGACGGCTTTTTTCCGCCGCCGGCCACCCCGGAGGGGACCCCGGCCGGCTTTGCATCGCGAAGCAAAAAAGCCGTCGCCGGCCGCCCTCCACTGCGTTCCGGCCCGAAGGTCCACCCCATTGCGCAAGCGCAACGGGGACCCCGGCGGGTGCGGGTCGATCGCCGTCGGCCTCACGACCGCCATCGGGTCGCGATGGGCGCGGCCCGGAACCAAGGGAATGAGACAATGGCCAACATCGGCACCTTCACTTCGAACGGCAACGGCTTCATCGGCAACATCCGCACCCTCGGCCTCAAGGCCCGGACCCGCATCGTCCGCATCCCGAATCCCTCGGACCGGGGTCCCCAGTTCCGCATCTTCGACGCCGACAACGTCGAGCTCGGCGCAGCCTGGCAGCGGACCGCCGAGGAGACCGGCCGCGACTACCTCTCGGTCAAGCTCGACGATCCGTCCTTCCGCGAGCCCCTCTATGCCACCCTGGTCGAGGTCGACGGCGAGGAAGGCCTGCAGCTGATCTGGTCCCGGCCGCGGCGGGATTGATCGCAGCGACGCGAGGGCTCCGCCGCAAGGCGGGGCCTTCGTCCTTTCCGGCACACGTGGAGACTCCGATGACGCGATCCCGTTCATCACAGCGCCGAGAGCCACATCCCGACGATATCGTGCTCTGGCCTGACGGCTCCTGGGCGACGCTCGAGGAGGTCCGCAACGGCGACTATGACTGGAAGTCGGACGACTATGAGATCATCGACCACATGGACGACGCCCGGCTGAAGGCGGCCGGAGTCCTCGACGAGACCATGTGACGCCCCCCGGCCGGCAGCGGTTCGCTTGCCGGCCATTTTCATGTCTCTATTCAAATAGCGTCGCGATAGCCGCGCCGTCTCTTGCTGCGCTCGAGGCGGCTCAGCGCGTCGCCGGCCTCGTCGGGCCGATCGAAGGTCTGCATCATCGATTGGCCATTGGTGCCGATCCGTCCCCAGTTCCGGATGACCGAGGCGCCGCCGAACAGGGTCGGCTGGATCGCGAGCATGTAGAAGCGCCGCATGTTCTGCGTCGGATCTATACGGCGAAGATGGACGGGCAGGCTCTCCGTGTCGGTCATGGGCGGATTCTCGCCTCCTGTGGAGGCACCGTCCAATGGGTTTTCCGAATCGATCCGGGAGGATCGATTCATTGCGCTGATGGGTCAGTCGCACCAGCTGCGCCGGCCGCCGTCCCAGCGGCGGACGAGCCCTTCGGCGACCAGCCGCTCGCCGATCGAGCGGCCCGCACGCAGGACCGTGCGCAGCTTGCGGCCAAAGGGGTCTTCGTCCCGTGGTCCCGCGACCAGCGAAAACGGCCCGGCGTTGAGCATCGCCTGCAGCCTGCGTTTCGCCGCCTCGCCGAGCTCCCGCTCATATCCGCAGCGCGGCGGGGTGAGTTCCGGCGCGTCGATATCGGCGATCCGGATCTTCTGCCGGCCGAGCCAGAAGGTGTCGCCGTCGACCACGCAGTTGAAGCGTCGAGCGCTCCGGCAAATGGAGAATATAGCGGTCACCGTGTCGGCGGGAGGTCCGGAAGCCGCGCCAGGCATCGGCTCGGCGCCTCCGCGATATGCCCAATAGAACGTGGCGAGGACAATCGTGGCGACGACGGCGCGTTTGGCGAGAAGGCTCCTCATTCTGCTGGATTGCCGTTCAAGCCGGGCGTTGGATCGCGTCGGCGGCGCTGTCGTTCTGGATGGGCTGATATTTTCAATGCGGCGTTCTTTCTTTGGCCGAATCCGGTCCGGGTCCGAGGCACAGGATGACGTTGCACGTCACAAGATGCAGCCCGGGAAGAGGACTTGCGGAAAGGCGGGATAACTGGGCGAGCCGCCTGCGGCGGACTGGCTCTACTCGCGCCGCTGCGCTTCGCTCCCGGAGTCCGCTGCGCGGTCTCCGCCATGCGGTGACGATCCATCTCGCGGGACGAGGCCGCCCGGATCGACCGGGCGCCCCGTCGCGAGGGCAACCCTCGCGCACCAGGCCGGCTGGCCGCCGGATGCGGACACGGCGCCCGGCGGGCGCCGTGGCTTTCCTCTCTCTCTCTGACGTCCGATCATACACCCGCCACTCCGGCGTCAAGGACATCGCGGTTCCCCCAATTTTCCGCCGCCGCCCGGGAGGCGCCGCCGGAAAATCGGCACCCCCGCTCGCCGCCGCAGGCGGTCGCTTCGCGATCCCTGACTCCTCGCGCCTACGGTGCAGCCGCCTTTCGTCAGAACGAAAGGAGACACCCCATGTCCGACATCGACTACCTCTCGCTGTTCACGCGCCTCAACGGCTTCAGGTTCGTAGCCAGGATCAGTCGCGTCGGTTGCGACAATGATCTCGCGCGCAGCGCACACGACCGGCTGGTCGCCAAGCTCGGCGATCTGATCGAGCTGATGATACGCGCGGTGGAGGCGCAGCGGTGCGCGCGAGACGGCGCCGACCCGGCGCGCGCCGAGGAGGCCGCCGAAGACCTCTATTGGATCGAGGCGGAATTCGAACACCGCTGGATCGCGCAGCCGCAGCCGCTCCTCGATCATCTCGACATCTACCTCGCGACGCAGGAGATATTCGATCCCCGCACGAGGCGCTGGTACGCGCTCGCCGAATGCGGCCCGTCGCTGCGCGAGGTGAGTGACCGCAGCCTCTGCGGTCTGCGCCAGATCATCGACCAGATCGCCTCCGAGACCGGCGTGAGCTTCCATGCCCGCCGCATCGTCTACGGGCCTGCGGAGCTGGCGCCGAGCGGCCGGTGAGCCGCAGGCGAGAGGCGGTCGGCCGCCTCTCGCTCTCGCATGGATGCCACCTCCGACCACGTCATGCCGGAAGCTCCGGCATGGCTCCATCGCCGATGTTCCAGGTCCACGACGCGATGCCGCTCTCGGCGATCAGCTCGTCGAGCTTTTCCCGATAGTCGGCCTCGGCGCCGTCGGGCACGATATACATGCCGAGCGGTGCGGCGCCGTCCTGCCGCAGAACAACGCAGGCTATCGGGTGCGCGGCCGGCAGGTTGTAGCGCAGGCTTTTCACGAAGCTGGCGCCGCGCTTCGCCAGCGCGTCGATCAGCGCCGCCTCGTAGCGGTTCTCGAACGGCAGCCAGCGATCGGTCACGACCATGAGCGCGATCGACTCGATCGAGGCGATGCCCGCGGCATCGATGCCGAAGGTGGCGATCGCGATCAGATGCGAATCCGCCGTCGCGTTCCACAGCGCCAGCTCCGGGGCGAACACCGCGTTGATCCGCCGATGAACATCCTCGTTCAGCATGAAGGGAAAGCGCGGGAGATGCTTGATCACGACGCGGTGGCCGAAGCGCGCCGGTGCGATCTCCTTGACCTCGCCGATCAGCATGGCGAGCGAGCGGCGCTTGCCCTCGGCCTTCAACGCGCGGCTGAGGAACGTCTCGCGCCGCTGCGCGATCGCGGCGTCGCGATCGGCGTCGAATATCTCGGGAATGAACAGGACGTCCGCGAGCGACTTGCCCTTCGCGGTCTTGCCCTCGGCCGCCTCGAGCAGGAACTTGCGCAGCACCGCCCAGTTGCGTCGGCCGGTCATCGCCGGACGCCAGCGATTGAACTCGGCCTGCTCCCACAGGTAGTGCAGCAGGGCGCGCAGCGAGAGGCGCGAACCGTCCGTCTTCACCGCGCCGGCATCGATCGCCTCGCGCGACGCCGGCGCCGCCCGACCGGCCTGCTTCGACAGGCTGAAGTCGAGCTTGAGCAGGGTGACGCCGTCCTCGGCATTCTCGACGATCGCCTCGCCGTCGACGGCGCCGAGGCCGGACAGGGCATGCGGCGGCTCATAGGAATCGCAATCCGGATCGTGCCGCGGTCCGCTGCCGGGCATCCGCTTCAGCACATGGCGGCCACCGGCGCGTGCGACATACATCGGCACGCCCTCCGGCCGGCACAGGCACAGCGGATGTTCGCGCCGGGCAAACGCCTCCGCCAGCCGCTCGGCGATGTCGCCGGCACTGTCCTCGACCTCCATGTCGCCGATGCCCAGCCGTCTCAAAGCACTTCTCCCGGCGATCAGCTGATCGCTCCTGCCGCCCGCGGAATTCCCCTATCGCCGCCGATCATCGCACCGCTTCCTTCCGGTGGAATCTGTTTTCGCCGACGCAGCTTCTCATGTCGTCGCGGCGGAACCAGATGGCCCGCCCGCAGCGCAGCGGCGGATTGCCCGCCGTGAACACGATCTGCTCGTCGGCGCGCATGCGCAGGACCTCGTGCGGCAGGATCAGCGGACGGCGCGCCAGCTGCTTCGAGCGCGTGCGCGACGATCCCGACATCTGCGAGGAGCGGCTGAGCTGGTCGACCTCGACCGTGGTATCGCCGCAGCGCTTGGAGATGTAGTCGGCGGTCTCCGGATCGTTGATCGCGGCGAAGCTGATCCACGACGCCGACTCGAACCATTTCGAGGTGGCATCGCGGCCGCCATAGGCCTCACGCATCTGCCCGATCGACTGGAACAGCAGCGTCATGGTGATGCCGTATTTGCGGCCGGCGTCGCGGGCGGTCTCCAGGATGCGCAGGAAGCCGAGCCGGGCGACCTCGTCGAGCAGGAACAGGGAACGATCCTTCACCTCGCCATTGCGGTTGTAGATCGCGTTCATCAGCGCGCCGATGATGACGCGGGCCAGTCCCGGATGCGCCTCCAGCACTTTCAGATCGAGCGCGATGAAGATGTCGGTCCCGCCGTCGGCGAGCTCGTCGGTGGTGAAGCTGTGGCCGGAGATCAGGGCCGCGTAGTTCGGATAGGACAGCCAGTGCGTTTCCTTCACCGCATTGGCGTAGACCCCGGAGAAGGTCTCCGGCGTCATGTTGACGAACACCGCGACATTCTCCTTCACGAAGTCCGATCCCGACTGTTCGTAGATCCTCGTCAGCCGCTCCCGCAGCTTCGGCTCAGGCTCGGAGAGATTGGCGCGCACCTGCCGGAGCGTCTGGTCCTTCTGTTCCGTATGACCCGACAGGCAGACGTCCGCGATCAGCGCGGTGAGAAGCTGCATCGCGGAGGCGCGAAAGAAGTCGTCGCGGGCGGAGGCCTGGCGGGCCGTGTCGGTCATCACCCAGGTCGCGACCGCGACGATGTCCTCTTCCTTCGTGCCGCCGAAACGCCCGATCCAGTCGAGCGCGTTGAAGCCGGTGGCGGCATCGGCCGGGTCGAGCACCACCACCTTGCGGCCCGCCTTGCGCCGATGGCCGCTCACCATCGGCGCAACCTCCGATGAGGGGTCGAGCACCACGAGGCCGCCGCCCCATTTCAAGGCCGAGGGAATCGTCACCGACGTGGTCTTGAAGCCGCCGGAGCCGGCGAAGACGATGCCGTGCGAGGAGCCGAACGAGCCGTCGAAGCAGAGCAGCGGTGAGCGTCCGCCGCTGCCCCAGGTCTCGCGGCTGTCGGCACGGAACGCGATGCCGGCGACGGAATCGCGATCGACCCGGTAGCGCTCGCCGATGACGATGCCGCCGGCATCGCCGAACAGCTTGCCGGCCGCTTCCATCCGCATCCAGTCGGTCTCGCCATGGATCGCACGTCGGCCCTTGATGCGGCGCGGCGTCGCTGCTGCTAAGGCGGCATTTCCCTTGATGGCGACGCGTAGCGCGAACATCGCGCTAACCAGCGCGATCGCCGCGCCGATCATCGTTCCCGGATCGGCATAGGCAAGCACGGATTGCCCCGCCGGCACGCGGTCCGCCAGAGCGGCGAGGCGCGCGCCCTCGCGGATGACGGCGATACCGATGACGGCCGCGCTTCCGGCTACGACGCCCCATCCGACCGCCCGGATCGCGATCGCGCCGGCCGCGGCGAAGAGCAGGATCAATCCGACCCCGCCAGTTAGCGCATAGGGTAGCGCGAGCCCGGCACGGCCGAGCATCAGCCGCGCCGCCTCGGTTTTACCGAAGCCCGCCAGCCAGTGCTCGGCGCCGGTCGTCGTGATCGCCACGGTGATCATGATCGCCGCCTGCAGGCCCGCGAGAAGCACCCTATTCATGATCGTGCCCGAAGGCTTCCGCGCCGATGGCGCTGAGCCGCGTTCGCTCGGCCTCGTCCTCGCTGGCGCGGCGATGCCCGTCGATCAGCAAGCCGAGAAGCAGTGCGCGCTTCTCGTAGCGCAGCCCCGCCTTCACGATCAGCCCGCCGAGCTCGATCTTCTCGCGCGTGTCCTTCTTGCGGGCGTCCGATGAGCTCGACCTGTGCATGCGCTCAAGCCTCGCGATCGCCGCCCTGAGGCGCGCCAGCCGCGAGCGTCGTGGACGCCCCGCCATTTGGCTGCCGGCCTGCGCCGCCCTTTCTCCCGGTCGATGCGCCACTGTCGCCACGAAACCGTTTCGCCACCACCTCGAAGGCCGAGAGCAGCGCCGTCTCCTCGATCTCGATCTCGCCGAGACCGGCCTTCAGCGCGATCCGACCGATGCGTTCGGCCTCGCGCGTCTCGGCCTGCCGCAGCTGGTCCTGCAGCCTGGCGATTTCCTCTCTGATCTGTCGCGACGGCTTCTTCATTCCGGTTGACCTTCCGCTGTCCGGTTTCTGCTGGATCGAGGCCCAGCTTTCCCCGGATGAGCGCCAGCGGCGACTAGTAAAAAAGCTAGTCGGCGAAGCCGACGCCGTTTGAGATCATCCCGGCCGTTCCGAAGGAGCGGCATCCAAGGGCGCAGTAATACGTCGCTGGTGCGACGTGCTGCGCCGGCCCTGGCGGGGCCGGCCTCTCCCGACGAACACGCCGTTCGAGACCTCGAGGGGAGACGCCGTCACCGTGGCGATCACGCATTTCACGCCCCAGCTCATCGGCCGCGGCAATGGCCGCAGCGCCTTGCTGTCGGCCGCGTATCGCCATTGCGCGCGGATGGAATACGAGGCCGAGGCCCGCACGGTCGACTATTCCAACAAGCGCAATCTCGCCCATGAGGAATTCCTGCTGCCGGCCGACGCGCCGGAATGGGCGCGGGCGCTGATCGCCGACCGCTCGGTCGCCGGCGCCGTGGAGGCGTTCTGGAACAGGGTCGAAGCGTTCGAGAGGCGCGAGGATGCGCAGTTCGCCCGGGAATTCATCATCGCGCTGCCCGTGGAGCTGTCCAAGGAGCAGAACATCGCGCTGATGCGGCAGTTCGTCCTCGAGCAGGTGCTGGCGCGCGGGCAGGTCGCCGACTGGGTCTATCACGACGAGCCGGGCAATCCGCACGTCCACCTGATGACGACGCTGCGCCCGCTGACCGAGGACGGCTTCGGACCGAAACGCATCCCCGTCATCGGCGAGGATGGCGAGGTCCTGCGCAACCAGGCCGGCAAGATCGTCTATCGACTCTGGTCGGGCGAGAAGACCGAGTTCCTGGAGCAGCGCAATGGCTGGCTCGATCTGCAGAACCAGCATCTGGCGCTCGCCGGCCTGGAGATCCGAGTCGACGGGCGGTCCTATGCCGAGCGCGGCATCGACCTGGTGCCGACGACGCATATCGGCGTCGGCGCCAAGGCGATCCAGCGCAAGTCGTCGCGCGAGGGCGAGGCGGTCGATCTCGAACGGCTGAAGCTGTTCGAGGCGCAGCGCAGCGAAAACAGGCGGCGCATTCTGCTGCGGCCTGAGATCGTGCTCGACCTGCTGTCGTCGGAGAAGAGCGTCTTCGAGCAGCGCGATATCGCCAAGGTGCTGCATCGCTATGTCGACGATGCAGGCACCTTCCAGCAGCTGATGGCGCGTATCCTCCAGAGCCCGGAGCTCCTGCGCATCGAGCGCGAGAGCGTCGACTTCGCGACCGGGGAGAGAATGCCGGCGCGCTATACGACGCGCGAGCTCATCCGTGTCGAGGCCGGCATGGCGCGTCAGGCGATCTGGCTTTCCGGGCGAAGCTCACATGGCGTTCGCGAGCGCTTGCTGGAGCAGGTGTTTGCCCGCCATGAGCGACTCTCCGAAGAGCAGCGCACGGCGATCGAGCATGTGACGAAGCCGGGCGGGATCGCCGCCGTCGTCGGCCGCGCCGGCGCCGGCAAGACCACCATGATGAAGGCGGCGCGCGAGGCTTGGGAACTTGCCGGCTGCCGTGTCGTCGGCGCCGCACTCGCGGGCAAGGCGGCCGAGGGTCTGGAGAAGGAAGCCGGCATCCAGAGCCGCACGTTGGCGTCCTGGGAGCTGCGCTGGAAGCAGGGCAGGGACACGCTCGATTCCGGCACCGTCCTCGTGCTCGACGAAGCCGGCATGGTCGCCTCCAAGCAGATGGCGCGCTTCGTCGAAGCGGCGGTGAAGGCCGGCGCCAAGCTGGTGCTCGTCGGCGATCCCGACCAGCTTCAGCCGATCGAGGCGGGGGCGGCGTTCCGCGCCATCGTCGAGCGCATCGGCTATGCCGAACTCGAGACGATCTATCGG
>NZ_JBGCUS010000009.1 GCF_041415945.1 Ancylobacter sp. IITR112
ATCGGGTTCGCCATGGGAGAGGCCATCGCAACACCGGGGGAATGCGACATGCGCGAAGATCGCCGAGCTCCCGACGGCACAATGGCCACGCGCTATCCGCTCGCCCCACCCAGATCGCGGATCCGCAGCCCTCACGCACCCCCGCCGGCCGGCCCAGCGCCCTATCCCGTCGCCAACATGACGAACGCGATCCCCGCGCCGGCAGCGGAGCAGTTCAGGACGGCGCGACGCCCTCCACTCAAGCTCCAGCCATCCGGGTCCGGCAACCGGCGACCTGCCCTGGTCGGGAGAGGCCGAGACTGCCCAACCTGGTCCTCCCGCTGGCGGATCGCGGCGACGAGAGCGCCCGCCCGCAGGGTGGGCCTACCCGACCAGATGCATCGACGAGCGGAAGACACGGGACCGAAAGCGCCGGCGCCGACAAAAAAGAGGGGGCTCACGCCCCCTCCGCCTCGCGGCTGCGGCGCTCGGCCTCAGCGAGCAGCTCTTCGAGGCGCCGCTGCGACTCCCTGCGCTGCTTGCAGGTGAAGATGCAGTGCGCGAGCTCGGCGCGCAGCTCGGCGATTTCGGCGTAGATGTCGAGAACCTTCGTCATGTGAACCTCCTTCGTCTCGATGACGGGAGGCGGCGCACCGGGCGTTGGAGGGCCGGGTCAAGGATCGCGTAGCGACCGGCAGCGCCGGCGCGCGGGGGTGCCGATTTTGTCGGCGCGCAGCGGCGGCAAAATTGGGGGCACCGCGCGTCCTTGACGCGGCCCGACTGCCGGTATGATGGATCGTCATTGAGAGGAAGACGGCCTGGCACAACGCTGCGGCCGGGCTCCCCTGCACCGGTGCCGTCGCTCGGTCGCGTCCGGATCGGGCTCAGCCTTTCGGCGGCTCGCCCGGCCACCATTGAGCTCGGTTCAGGAAACTGATCACTCGGCCCGAAGGCATGGGCCTTGCGGTGCCAGCCCCTGGCTACAGGCCGCACATGCCCTCGCACTCGTTGGGCCAGAGATCGAGCTGGCCGTGATCAGCGGCCGTGGAGAGATCGGCGTCTTCCAGCGGCCTCGCCGAACGATGGAGATAAGCCTGACCACGGATTCCCCGCAGGCCGGAGCGGATCGCTCGGTCGACCGCGACCGCATCGGCCCAGCCG
>NZ_JBGCUS010000010.1 GCF_041415945.1 Ancylobacter sp. IITR112
CAGCCAGGACAGGCAGTCGCGTCGCGACATGCGCCTTTCGACGAGCGGCCAGCGGTTGAGGCGCCAGCTCTCGAAGCTCGGCTTCATGCGGATGATCTCGTCGGTCGAGATGCCGATCCATTGCTCGACAACCGGCACGGCCGGCGACCGCCGGCGCGTCAAGCCGGCGAGCGCGCGCACCTTCCGACGGATTGGATCGATCTTGTAGTCGCCGGTGCATTGGCGCCGAATCATGCCGACCGAGACGCGCCCCTGCCGGTCCACACGGCGCGTGAACGCGGGGATCGATTCCCAGCGGCGGCCTCCCGCCGCCGCGATGAGATTCGCCCGGATATCACCGGCAGACACGATATGGACCGGGAATGGCAGGACGTTGGGCGACATGAGCCAGGCCAGGTGCTCGTAGACCGGCTTGGGCTCCCAGCGCGTATCAGCGAAGATCGCACAGTCGGGCATGGGGCCGATCTCGCCATGGGCGGCGAGCAGCGCGAGGGTGGTGGACTGCACGCCGGCGCCGAGGCTGAGCACGCGCAGGCGGATCGCCGGGGAGGACTCGGCGCCCTCC
>NZ_JBGCUS010000011.1 GCF_041415945.1 Ancylobacter sp. IITR112
CAGCGCGAGCAATGGATGCGCGCCGCCTCGATGGACCTGGCGCGCGGCCGGATCGCCGAGGCGCTCTCCGCCTATCAGCAGCAGGGCAGGGTGCTCGGCTCGGTTCTGAAGGCCGAAGCCGTCGCCAGTCTGATCGCGGACTGGAACCGGGACTATGATCCCGCCAGGAGCTCGCTGATCCTCGCGCATCTGCGCCGCGACGTGCGGATGCTGAACACGATGGCGCGCGATAAGCTCGTCGAACGCGGCCTCGTTGGTGAGGGTCACGCGTTCCGCACCGAGGACGGCGCCCGCAAGTTCGATGCGGGGGACCAGATCGTCTTCCTGAAGAACGACAGCGCCCTCGGCGTGAAGAACGGCATGATCGGCAAGGTGGTCGAGGCCGCACCGAACCGCATCGTCGCGACGATCGGCGAGGGGGATCAGCGGCGTCAGGTCACGGTAGATCAGCACCTCTATCGCAAT